>CAZGRT010000121.1:0-7237 GCA_964528225.1 uncultured Thermodesulfobacteriota bacterium
ACCGCGAAACCCTTACGCTCCGCAGCCGCTCCCTGCGCCACGAGCCGGCCCACCAGGTCTCGGGCGCTGTGGCCCACCGCCAGGACCACCGGGCTCCCCCGAACCGGACCCCGCGCCGTGGCGACCCCCGCGACCCGCCCGGCCTCGACGATCAACTCCTCCACCCGGGTTCGAAAGTGCACCTCGCAACCCGAGGCCAGGAGGCGTTCCCGGATCCTCCGCACGATCGCGCGGAGGCGATCGGTCCCCAGGTGCGGCCGGGCCTCGAAGAGAATCTCCTCGGGGGCGCCGTCGGACACCAGGGATTCGAAGACCCAGGCACGCCGCGGGTCGTGGCCCCGGTAGGTGAGCTTGCCGTCGGAGAAGGTTCCGGCACCCCCCTCCCCGAACTGGACGTTGCACTCCGGATCGAGTTCCCCGCGCCGCCAGTAGGCGGCCACCCTCCGAACGCGAACCTCGACCGGGTCCCCTCGCTCCAGGAGGATCGGGCGGACCCCGCGTTCCGCGAGACGCAGAGCCGCGAAAAGGCCGGCCGGCCCGGCCCCGACGACGATCGGGCGCTGCGAGGGAAGCCGCAGGAGAGGTGCGGGGGCGGCTGGCTCCGTCGGCCAGGCCGAGACGCCCGCCAACTCGGGGACCCGGCTCCCGGGCCGGAGGACCAGCCCAACCCGGCAGACGAACCGGGGCCTCCCCCGCCCCGGGCGTCCAGGGAGCGCTGCAGCGGCCGCCAGGAGAGGAGGGACCCGCGGGGGATGTTCAGTCGCTCCAGGGCGAGCCGCGGCAGTTCGTCGAGGGACTCCCCCGGCGACAGGACAAGGCCGGACACCGAGAGCCGAACCGGCGTGCCGGGAAGTCGGTCGGCCTCAGGAAGGGACATCGGGCGGTTGAAGCTCTCCCAGATACGCGCGAACCGCGGCGGCCGCCGCGGCGGACAACGACTGGAACGCGAGCCCGGCCCGATACCTCCTGGGCAAGCTCAGGGTGCCGAGTTCCACCACGAGGTTCCCCACGACCCGGCCCTGCACGGCCACGACGGGATGCCGCCCCAGTTCGAGGAGGATGTCGCGAACCACCGTTCCCTGGCCCAAGCGGCCGAGCTCCGCGTCGTAGTCGAAGGCGAGACCCCCGTGGCTCAGGTTCACCACGGGCGCGTCGCAGGGAAACGGGGTGCGGAACGAGAGCGACGCGTCGCCCCTCGTCTGGAGGCGCGGGCTCCGCCGCCGCCGCTCCTGCCTCACCTCGGTGGGGTAGGACAGCTTGAAGGCGGGCAGTTCGTCCACGAACTGGACCTTGCCGAGAACCGTGGTCTCCCAGGTATAGGTGATCCCCTGACACAGGCTCTCCAGGAGGATGGTCGTCCCCGGCACCGCTCTCCGGTCGCCCTCCGGCGGGGAGAGCGTGTCCACGAAGAAGCCGTCCCGGCCCAGCCCCAGGACCTCCGTGGTGTACACCTCCGAGCCCGACATCTGGGCCAGCAGCTGGACCCCCGCCTTCTCGAGGCGCTGCAGCGCCTCCAGGACGGCGGGCTCCGCGAGGCGAGAGGGAACCTCTTCGGACGGCGCGGGCGGTTGTGGACTCTTCTTCCACCCGAACATCGTGCCCCTCCTCCCGTCCCGAGACCCAGTGCGGCCTCACGTTACCAGAAGAGCGCGAGCCCCTTCAATCGCGGGCCACCGCAGCGGCGGCGGAAGGCGGCGGACGGCTCCGGACGGAACTGCCCACCGTCTCCGAACCGCCTTGCGCGGCCCGGGGTCGCTGCTCTACCGTGCTCGCCGGCACGCGCGCGGCAGGAAGGAGGCATCGCGTGGGAGACACTCCGGGCACCCTGCGTTGGCACACGGTCTGCCAGGCCTACCCGCGGCCGGAGGTCCCGGACCCGTGTGCGGAGCTTCGCCGCCGTCTCGAGACCGGCGGGTTCGAGGTGCCGGCGGGAGCCGGCGTCGCGATCGCCGTAGGGAGTCGAGGGATCCCCGGGATCGGGGCCCTGGTCGGCGAGGTCGTGCATTTCCTGCGAGCCGTGGGCGCCCGGCCGATCGTGGTGCCGGCCATGGGCACCCACGGCGGAGCGACGCCCCCGGAGCAGGTTCGCGTCCTGGCCGACCTGGGGATCACGGAGGCCGCGGTCGGGGCTCCCGTTCGGTGGGGCGCCCTCCTGGAGGCCGGGCGGACGGGCTCGGGGCTCACGGTCTGGTGCGACGGCGAGGCCTGGGCGGCCGACCGACTGGTCCCGATCAACCGCGTCAAGCCTCACACCGCGTTCCGCGGGGACGTGGAGAGCGGCCCCTCCAAGCTGCTGGCGGTCGGCCTCGGGCGGGAGGCGAGCGCCTCGACCCTCCACACCGCCGGACTCGAGAAGCGGATTCCGGAGGTGGCCGGCTTCTACCTGGCGTCCGGGAAGGTTCCCTTCGGCGTCGCCCTGGTGGAGAACGCCCACGGGGGGATGGCTCGGGTGGCGACCCTGCACCCGGGGGATTGGCTGGAGGCCGAGGGGAGGCTCCTGGCAGAGGCCCGGCGCCTGGCACCTCGTCTCCCCTGGGACGACCTCGACCTCCTGGTGGTGGAGCGCATCGGGAAGGACGTTTCCGGGACCGGGATGGACCTCCACGTCGTGGGCATGGAACGCCGCTTCGCCGGGTGCGGCGCGACGCCGCACATCCGGAGGATCGTGGCGCTCGACCTCACGGAGGCGAGCCACGGCAACGCCAACGGCGTCGGGTACGCCGACGTGGTCACGCGGCGCCTCGCCGACCGCATCGACTGGGAGGCCACCTACGGGAACTGCCGGGCGACCGGCTTCCTCGAGGCGGTCCGCCTCCCCTACGTCGCCGAGGACGACGCGGAGGCGATTTCGGTGGCGCTCTCCGGGCTCGGGCCGCTGTCGGCGGCCGGCGTGCGCGGGGTCCGCATCCGGGATACCTCCCACCTGACCCGGTTCGCGGTGACCGACGGACTGCTGGCCGACCTGCCCGCCTGCGTCCGGAAGCCGAGCGGGTAGGGCCCGCCTTCCCCGACCCGGGCGGCCCCGGCTCCTCGCGGGGCCCCCTACTCGTCGTCGTCGACCCGGTCCGCCTCCGCCCGGTCGCCGGGGTTGCGCCCTCCCGATCGTTCCCGGGGCCCGGCCGGGTCCCCGAGGTAGCCCGCGTAGAACTCCCGCTTGAAGGCCAGGAAGCGGTCCTCGAGTATCGCGGACCGGGCCCGCGCAAGGAGGTCCATGTAGAAGTGGACGTTGTGGATCGAGGCCAGGGTCTTCCCGAGGGGTTCGTCCACCGTGAACAGGTGGTGGAGGTACGCGCGGCTGAAGCGGCCGCACGTGGGACACTCGCAGGCCGTGTCGATGGGGTAGCGGTCCTTCCGGTACTCCTTCCGGTGGATCCGAAGCTTCCCGCTTCCCGTGAACAGGGTGCCGCCCCTGCCGAACTTCGTCGGGATGATGCAGTCGAACAGGTCCATCCCGCGCTCCACCGCCTCCAGGATGTCCTCGGGGCGCCCGACCCCCATGAGGTACCGGGCCTTGTCCGGCGGCAGGAAGGGCTCCGAGCACTCCACGGCCCGCTTCATCAGTTCGTGGCCCTCGCCGACGCTGACCCCGCCCACCGCGTACCCCGGCAGATCCATCGCCGCCAGGGCCCTCGCGCAGCGCTCCCGCAGGTCGGGATAGACGGAGCCCTGCACGATCCCGAAGAGCGCCTGCTCGTCGGGCCGGGCGTGGGCCCGGACGCAGCGCTCCATCCAGCGCAGCGTGCGCTCCACGGACCGGGCCGCGTAGCCGTGCTCGGCCGGGTACGGGATGCACTCGTCGAAGGCCATGATGATGTCCGCGCCCAGGTCGTTCTGCACGCGGATCGACTCCTCGGGCCCCAGGAAGGTCGTGTTGCCCCCCTTCTCGAAGGCGAAGCGGACCCCCTCTTCACCGATCACGCGGCCGGGCAGGCTGAAGACCTGGAAGCCACCGGAGTCGGTGAGGATGGGACCCCTCCAACCCATGAACCCGTGCAGCCCCCCGCAACGGCGCACCACGGCCGCGCCCGGTTGCAGGTGGAGGTGGTACGTGTTGGCGAGCACGATGCGGGCGCCGGCCTCCGCCGCCAGGTCGGGGTGGAGGGTCTTCAGGGCGGCCTGGGTGCCCACGGGCATGAAAAGGGGCGTTTCCGCCTCCCCGTGGGGAGTCTGGAGCACCCCGGCCCGGGCGCGGCACGCGGAGTCGACGTGGAGCAGGCGGAATGCCACGGGCGTCGCGCTCACGGGTCCTCCGGCCTCTCGAGCTTGGCGTACAGCGTGTTCCGGTTGATCCCCAAGAGGCGCGCAGCCTGGAGGCGGACCCCCTCCGCGCGGGTCAGCGCCCGCTCCACCAACGCCTGCTCGGCCCGCCCCACCACCGCGCGGTACACCCCTTCCGTGGGCGGGGCGTCGAAGAGCCGGTCCGCCAACTGGGCCACGGCCGCCTCCAGGTCTGCTGCCGGGGCCTGACGACGGCCCCCGGGCCGGACCAGTGCCGGCGGCAGGTCCTCCGCCCCGATGGTCCGCTTCCGGGCCAGCACCACGCCGCGCTCCACGGTGTTCTCCAGCTCGCGGACGTTGCCGGGCCACTCGTGGCGGACGAGCGCGTCCAGCGCCTCGCGCGTGAACCCGTCCAGCACCTTGGCGTTCTCGTCGCAGAACCGCTGGAGGAAGTGGTGGGCGAGCAGCGGCACGTCGTCCCTCCGCTCCCTCAGCGGGGGCAGGTGGATCGGGACCACGTTGAGGCGGTAGTACAGGTCCTCGCGGAAGCGCCCCTCGCGCACCTCCCGCGCCAGGTCGCGGTTGGTCGCGGCCACCACGCGCACGTCCACCTGCAGCGTCTCCCGGCCGCCGAGTCGTTCGAACTCCCGCTCCTGGAGCACCCGCAGGAGCTTGACCTGCAGTTCCAGCGGGATCTCGCCCACCTCGTCGAGGAAGATGGTCCCTCCCTGGGCGAGCTCGAAGCGGCCCGGCTTCCGGGCCAGCGCCCCGGTGAACGCGCCCCTCTCGGGGCCGAAGAGCTCGCTCTCCAGGAGCGTCGCGGGAAGACTCGCACAGGACAGCCGGACGAAGGGCCTGCGGGAACGGTCGGAGTTGAAGTGGATGGCCTTGGCCACCAGTTCCTTCCCGGTGCCGCTCTCCCCGGTGATGAGCACGGTGGCCCGGCTACGGGCCACCAGGTGGACCTGCTCGTAGACGGCGAGCATCTGGGGGCTCGAGCCGACCATGTTGTCGAGCCGGAAGGCGCCGTCCAGGGCCCTCCGGAGCCTCTTGTTCTCCGCGGCCAGCTCGGCCTTCTCCCGGCGCACCATCTCCTGGATGCGCACGGCCTGGGCCACGACGCTGGCCACGATGGTGAGCAGGCGGAGGTCCTCCTGCAGGTCCTCGTCCTCCTCGGAGAGGCGGTCGGCCGTCAGCACGCCCACCGTCCTCCGCCCCGCCTTCACGGGCACGCACAGGAAGGCGATCTGCGAACGGTCGATGTCGCGCCGGCTGCCGGTGCGGTCCAGGAACATCGGCTCCGCACCGATGTTCGGGACGACCAGGGGCTCGCCCGCCTCGAGCACACGCCCCACGATGCCCTCTCCCGCGCGGTAGCGGCCCCGGCGCTTCTCCTCCTCGGTGAGCCCGTGGGCCACGTCGATGGCGAGCTCGCCGGTCTCCGGATCCAGGAGCGCCAGGGTGCCCCGCTGCATGCCCAACTCCTCGGCCAGGATGGTCAGGATGCCCTGGACGACCTCCCGCAGGTCGAGGGAGCCCGCCACCGCCTGGCTCACGCGGTAGAGGGCCTTGAGCTCCCGGATCACCGTGGACTTCTTGGGCATCGGTCGCCTGGCGGGGTGCAGCGGCTCAGCAAAGGCAGGTGCGGCCGGGATTATACGGGCGGCCTTTCCGGGGCGTCAACGGAGGCTGGGCGCGGCCATCCCCCCCTTGACGGGCGGGCGGGGCGGTGTACACAGGAACGGTGACCGTGCAACCCGGGAAGGGAGAGAGTCCGGACAGGAAAGGAGGGGGGTCATGGCACTGCACACGTCGGCGTCGGCGACCGTCCTCGTGCTCGCCCTGGCGACGGCCGTCCCGGCGCAACTGCCCGGGGAGTCGTCGACGAGCGGCCGGGAGACCTACCGGGAGGAGTGCCTCCTGTGCCACCGGCTCCGGCTCCCGCCGCCCGCTCCCCGCACCTGCGAGGAGTGGAAGCGGACGGTGGCCCGCATGTCCGAACACCGGCAGCGCATCCGGAAGGCACCGATCGGCGAGGCCGACCAGTCCCTGATCGCGTCGTACCTGGCGAGCCTGCGCGACTAGGACGCGCCGACGTCCGGCGCGTCCCCCTCAGGTCCCCGGCAGGGCCTTGATGAGCTCGACGGAGCGACGGATCTCGTCGAAGATCAGGGCCGAGCTCATCGTGGCCATCGAGACCGCGTCCATCTCGGGATCGAAGGACAGTCCCTTCATCGGGCGGGCCCGGAGCCGGGACTCGAAGAACTCGTTCTCGTCCGCGTTCCAGAGCTCGTTGCCGTACTTGGTCACGTGGATCGGTTCGAACCCCCGCACCGTGCCCTGGCGGTCGAAGGCGAACATGAAGTGCACCGCGTGGCACACCTCGCACACGGGCTCCCGGCTGCCCACCTTGGCGTAGAGGTCCAACGGCCGGCCGTCGGCCCTCGCCCGGTACACCCGCACGCCCCCGGCCAACTGCAGCGCCTCGGCCTCCACGGGCTTTCCCGCAGCCCGGGAGAGCAGGATGCGCGCGAGGCGGCTCACTCCCTCGGCGTCCAGGGGGAGTTCCTGGGGCGGGGCCGGAGGGGGCTCCCTGCCGGAGGTGCCGATCACCGCCAGGGGCTCCTGGAGCAGCGCGCGGACGTACCCCAGCATGTCCGCCTCGGTCTGGATGCCGAAGTGCGATCCCGAGAGCACCCACCGGCCGTCCTGCCGGACGAGGTACACCGTGAACGGGGTGCGGCCCGGCTCACCGAGGCGGCGCCACTGGTCGAACTGCGCGTCTGCGGTGATCGGGTAGGTGAGCCCACGGGACTCGCGGTACTTGCCCAGGTACTTGGCCTGGGTCCCCGCTGCGATCGCGAGGATCCGGACCCGCCCCCGCATGGCCTCGGAGAGCGTGACCTGGTAGGCCGCCTCCAGGTAGCGCACCTGCCGCTGGCAGGGCACGCACGACTTGTTGAAGAACTCCAGCAGGAGGACCTCGCCCGGGATCTCCGAGAGCCGGAACGGTCCCCCC
>CAZGRT010000122.1:0-9240 GCA_964528225.1 uncultured Thermodesulfobacteriota bacterium
GCCGTATCGCGCCCCCGCCGGCGCAGGGAGGAGGAAAGCCGTGGCGCGTGAGGAATGTTCTGTCGTTCTCCTGACCCTGCTGCTGTCCGCCCCGTTCCTCGGGCCAACTCCGGTCCGTGCCCAGCCCGGGTCCGAGGCCGGTGCGGCGGCGGAGGAGGACGCCGTTCGGGCTCGGGCGAGGCTGCTCGAGGAACTCGATCAACAGATCGAGGCCAGGCGCCGGGAACTTGCCCGGCAGCAGGAGGCTTCGGCGGCCCTGGAGCTGGCTCTCGAGGCTGCGAAACGTGACCTTCTCGAGGAGGGCGAGCGCCTGGACGCACTCCGCCGGGAGGTGGAGGCCGGCATCGCCCGCCGCCAGCGACTGGCGGACGAGCGTGTCGAGCAGCTCTCCCGGGCGTACGCGTCCATGCGCCCCAAAGAGGCGGCACTCGCCCTGGCGGGGATGGAGGACGACAGGGCGGCAGCCATTCTGGAGGGGCTTCCCGCGCGAAGCCTGGGGCGGATCTTCGACGAGATGCCCAAGGAGCGCGTGCGCGAGCTGACGAGGTGGATCGAGGGGCGGGAGGCCGGCCCGGGAGCCCGGCACGATCCCGGAGGAGCCGTGGCTCCTTCGGTACCCAGGTAGTCCCCGCCGATGCCCGTGGCGCAGGCCCGTGGCACCGGCTTGTATGGCTCTGCGGACCGTGGTAAAGGAAGGGCCCAATGGCCGGGAAGCGCATTCTTCTGGGGCTTCTGCTCCTGCTTCTTCTGGCCGCTGCCGTGGGCGGCGGGGTGCTCGCGTACCGATCGTTGCGGCCTGCTGGGTCTTCTCCCGGGCAAACCCCGAGCCCGAAGGTCGCCATCGGTCCCATCTACCGGTTGGACCCCTTCACGGTGAACCTCGCCGACCCGGGTCGGAGTCGCTTCCTGCGGGTGGTCCTGCAACTGGAGTTGGACGCACCGGCCGCTGCCGCCGAGCTCGACTCGATCGAACCCAGGGTGCGCGATGCGACCCTGACGCTCCTTTCCAGCAAACATTCCGGAGAACTCGCCACGGTCGGCGACAAGGAGCGGCTGCGCAACGAGATCATCCACCGGCTGAACGGTTTTCTCTCGGGCGGGAAGGTGATCGAGGTGTATTTCACCGAGTTCGTGGTGCAGTAGGAGGCCTTCTCATGAACGATCCGCGCGTTGGGCCTAGAGGCGGGCCGGAGCCCGCCGCGACAGACGGAGGCGGATGGGAACTCCTGCGGGACGTTCCCCTGACCCTCGCCGTCGAGGTAGGGCGAGCCACCCTGAAGGTCAGAGACCTCGTGGGACTGGAGGCCGGCTCGCTGGTGATGACCGCGAAGCGGTCCGGGGAGGCCATGGACGTCTCCCTGGACGGGTGTGTGTTCGCCCGGGCGGAAGTGCTGGTTCGTAGGGACCGGCTGGCTGCCCGACTCACCGAGGTCGTCGGGGGCGACCGGTGAGGGCCGGCTTCCTGGGACTCGCGCTGTTCGTGGCGGCCTCCGCGTGGGCCGGGCGAGCCGTCGTCGACTGGGATTCCCCCTACGTGAACCTGCGGGCCGGCCCGGGACCCGACTCGCCCGCGGAGGGACGCTTGTCGCGCGGCGACGAGGTCGAAATCCTGCAGGTGCGGGGAGACTGGGCCCAGGTCGAGTTTCCCGGGGGGCGGGGCTGGGTTGCCGCGCAGAGCCTGCGTGGCCTCGCCGAGCCGGTCGCACCTCCGGCTTCCGGGGCATCCCCGGGCACGGAACGCAAGGATGGGGGATCCGGTGCGGTGCCAGACGGCAAAGGGGACAGGCCGCGCCGCTACCTGGCCGACGTCGAGCAAGACTCCCTGGCATCCTACGAGCCGGGCTCGGGGCTCCTGAGCCTCTTCTCGGGACTGCTGCTCGTCCTCGCGCTCATCGCCGGGCTCGTGTATCTGCTCCGGCGCTTCTCCCTCCAGCGCTTCCCGGGGGGGCGCAGGTACAACGCCATCCAGGTCCTGGCGTCCAGGCCGGTGGGCCCGAGACAGGGTCTGCTCCTGGTGGAGGTGGGGGGCTTGCTGTGGCTCCTGGCGCAGGGCCCGGAAGGCGTTCGCCTCATCGCCGAGATCTCCGACGCGGACGCGTTGCGGCGCCTCGGGGAAAAGTACGGTTTCCGCGAAGAGCCGTTCGAGGCCGAACTGCGACGTCGCCTGGAGGAGCGAGGCGAATCCGGGGACCGTAGTGCGTCGGCGGAACCCACCTCCGAGGAGCGGCTTGCGACGTTGAGGCGCCGACCGCCCACCGCCGGGGAGCCGTGATCCGGCCCCGGTTTCCCGCAAGTCGTCGGTCCCTCCCTGTTGGGGACGCGAATCCCGGCGGGCCCGCGCCGAGAGGAGCGGAGGCGTGAGACGATCGATCCTCGCCCTCCTTCCGTTGGCGCTTTCGAGCGCCGCGGCTGCCCAGGAGGCGGCGCTCCCGGCGATCCGCATCGGCTTGGAAGGCTCGGGAGGCTCCGGGGGGGCCTCGGTGACGCTGCAGATCGTCCTGGTCCTCACGGTGCTGACCCTGGCGCCGGCCATCCTCATCCTCCTCACGTCCTTCACCCGAATCGTCGTCGTCCTGTCGTTCCTGCGCAACGCGCTGGGTACGCAGTCGATGCCGCCCAATCAGGTCCTCGTGGGGTTGGCCCTGGTCCTGACCTTCTTCGTGATGACCCCGACCTGGGATGCGGTGTACTCCCAGGCCGTCAGGCCGTACCTCGACGGCGAGGCGAGCCAGGCCCAGGCCCTGGAACTGGCGCGCCCTCCCGTCCAGCAGTTCCTTACGGCCCACACGCGCGAGAAGGACGTCGCGCTCTTCGTCCGACTGTCCAAGGCGCCCGCCCCGGAGGGACCCGAGGACGTCCCCTTCTCGGCTCTCGTGCCCGCCTTCGTCATCAGTGAACTGCGGACGGCGTTCACGATCGGTTTCCTCCTCTACCTTCCGTTCGTCGTGATCGACCTGGTCGTCGCGAGCGTGTTGATGAGCCTGGGCATGTTCATGATGCCCCCCATGATGGTGAGCCTTCCCTTCAAGGTGATCTTCTTCGTCCTCGTGGACGGCTGGAACCTGGTGGTGGGCAGCCTCGTGCGGAGTTTCCTCGGATGACTCCGGACCAGGTCGCGGCCCTGGGGCGGCAGGCCCTCGAGGTCCTGCTGATGTTGTCGGCCCCGTTCCTCCTGACGGCCCTTCTCGTCGGGTTGGCGGTGGGGTTGCTCCAAGCCGTCACCCAGATCCAGGAACAGACGTTGACGTTCGTCCCCAAGTTCCTGGCGATTCTCGCCGTGTTCCTCCTGACCCTCCCCTGGGCCATGGACGTCCTGCTGCGCTACGCGGTGGGGCTGCTCGGGGGTCTGTCTCGGCTGGGAGGATGACGTGTCCCTCTCCGGCGCGGCGGCGGTGAGGGGGAGCGGGCAGGGTTCGCGGTGAGAGTGCTCGGCCTGGACGAGATCCGTCTATTCGCTTTCTTCCTGGTGCTGGCCCGCACCGGAGCGCTCTTCGCGGTGGCCCCCATCCTGTCCAGCGGGTTCATCCCGCTGAGGGTCCGGGGGATGCTGGCGGCGGGCTTGAGCGCCTCCTTGGTCTGGCTCGGCTTTCCGCCGGACGTCCCCCCCCCCGCGTCTGCCTCCGTGGTGTGCGCGTTTCTGGCCCAGGAAGCCCTGGTGGGCCTCGCGATCGGCCTTGTGGCCCGCCTGGCCTTCGCCGCCGTGGAGTTCGGCGCGCAAGTCGCGGGTCTGCAGATGGGGCTGGGGATCGCGGCCGCCATGGACCCGCGCATGGAGCGGGAAGTCTCGGTGCTGAGTCCCTTCCTCTTTGCGCTCGCCGGCCTCCTCTTCGTGGCCATGGGCGGCGTGGGGATCTTCTTCGAAGCGTTTGCCCGGAACCTGGCCGAGGTGCCCCCCGGTCGGGCCCTGGTCGGGGCATCGCTCGCGGGGGGGCTCGTGCACATCGCCGGGGAGGTCTTCACGCTGGGTTTGAGGTTCGTCGCTCCCGTGGTCGCCGCGGTGTTCGCGGCGCAGGTGGCCCTCGGGGTCCTGGTCCGTGCGGTGCCCCCCGTCAATGCACTGTTCCTCGAATTTCCCCTCCAGGTGCTCGTCGGCCTGTCGGCACTCGCCCTGTCGCTGCCGCACTGGGGGCCGGCGGTCGCCCGGGCCCTTGCCGGGAGTCTGGAGATCCTCCGAGACCTCGCTCCCCTCGGGCGCTGAATCGTGGCCGACGATCAGGAGCGAACCGAGCCAGCAACGCCGAAGCGCCGTCGGGAAGCGCGAGAAGCGGGGCAGGTGGCCCGAAGCCCGGAGGTCGTGACCGCCTTCGTGCTCGCCTCTGCCGCGCTCGGCCTGTGGCTCGGTGCAGGCTACATGTTCGACGGACTCGCGGCCCTGTGCACCGAGGCGTTCCGGTTCGGCCCGGGCCTCTCCCTGACGCCGGCTACGGCGCCCGACCTGGCGGAGCGGGCGGTGGCGGCTCTGGGGTGGGCGTTGGCCCCGCTGTTCGTGGCGGTAGTCGTGGGAGCGGTCGCGGGCAACGTGGTGCAGGTGGGATTCCTGGTCTCCTTCCAGGCCGTCGCGCCGGACGTGGAACGCGTCGATCCCTTCCGCGGTCTTCGCCGCCTCCTGACGCGGGCGAAGCTCATCGAGTTGGCCCGCGACGTGGCGAAGGTCGCCGTGATCGGATGGATGGCGTACCTCGCATTTCGCCGCACCCTCCCGGAACTCCCCTACTGGTCCGATTTGGTGCCCCGCGGTCTTCTGCAGCAGTTGCTCCTGCTCGGGTTGGGGATCCTGAAGTACGTCCTGCTCGGCTACGCCTTCGTCGCGCTGCTCGATTACGGTCTCCACCGCTGGCAGTACGAGCAGAAGTTGAGGATGTCCCGGCGCGAGGTCGCGGACGAGCAACGGGAAACCGAGGGGGACCCGACGGTCAAAGGCCGTGTCCGGGCCCTCCGCCGTGAACTGGCGCGTCGCAGGATGTTGTCCAGGGTCTCCGGGTCGGACGTGGTCGTGACGAACCCGACCCACTTTGCGGTGGCCTTGCTCTACGATCGGAGCGAAACCCAGGCCCCCCGCGTGCTCGCCAAGGGCGCGGACCGCGTCGCCGAGCGCATGGCTCGGATCGCCCGGGAGCACCGCGTTCCCCTTTACGAGGACCCCACGGTGGCCCGAGCCCTCTTCCGGGGCGTCGAAATCGACGACACGATTCCCGCCGACCTGTTCCCGGCCGTCGCCGAGATCCTCGCGAGCGTCTACCGGATTCGTCGCCCCCCGCCCTCCCGCTGATCCACGCGCCCCATTCCCCGCCCCCTGTGTCGAAAAGGGATCAAGTTCGCTCGTCGCAAGGCCGATGAGAACGCCCGTGTCCCTCACCTTCGACACGGGGAGCCGTTCGTGAACTGGATCCGCTCCGCTGCCGGTGCGGCCTAGCCGCGAGGTCCGATGGCGAGCGCGCTGGCGACGACCGAAGGGGACCGGACCGGCAGGCACGGGGCCGAGGCCCCAGGGGTGCCGGACTCGCGGTCTCCGTGGGCGGCAGGGGTCCCATCCCCGGCCGCGGGGGACGGGTGTCTGCTCGCGACCGCGGACTTCCGTCACCTCAGGGACTTCATCTACGAGCGCAGCGGGTTGTTCTTCACCGACGCCAAGCGGGCCGTCCTGGAGGGCCGCGTTCAACGTCGGCTGCGAGCCCTGGGCATCTCTTCGCCGACCGAGTACCTCAGGCGGCTGCACGGCCCGGAGAGCGCGGCCGGCGAGTTGCTGGAGTTGCTGGATGTGGTCGCGACCCACGAGACTTCCTTCTTCCGCGACCGCGCCCAGTTGGACGGGTTTCGCCGCCGGGTGCTGCCCCGGGCCCTCGCGGCTGCCGAGCGCCGGAGACGACTCCGCATCTGGAGCGCGGCCTGTTCCTCCGGAGAGGAACCCTACACCCTCGCCATGATCGTCCTCGAGGTCCTCGGACCCGAAGCGTCTCGGTGGGACGTGAGCGTACTCGGCACGGACTTGTCGCGGAGCATGATCGCCAGGGCCGTCGAGGGGAAGTATGGCCCCTACAGTTTCCGGTCGGCGCCCGCCTACTACGTGCAGAAGTACTTCGAGATCGTCGCCCCGGAGACCTTTCGGGTCAGGCCCGGGGTCCGCAGTCTCGTGGAGTTCCGCCTCTTGAACTTCGCCGATGCGCCGGCCATGCGCGCGATGAGGGGATATCACGTCGTGTTCTGCCGCAACGCGCTCATCTACTTCGACCAGGAGGCCAAGCGGCGCTGCGTGGGGCACCTGGTCGATGCCCTGGAACCGGGCGGGTACCTGTTCGTGGGGCCCTGCGAGACGGCTCCCGGGCTTTCCGAGACCCTGGAATCGGTGCGGTTCCCCGATGCCACGGCGTACCGGAAGCACACTATGGACCCTGGCGGGGCAGCGGGCCGGCTGGATGTTTGAGCACCCGGAAGCGCCCGGAGGCCCGCGGCGTGGGAGAGGGCCGGCGGATGCCGTCGCCCTCGGGAGGTCGCTGTAATGAACGAGACAACGTATCCCTTGTTCGTAGCCGAGCGCGTCGAGTCGAGACCCGTGTTCGTCGCGGCCACTCCGGTCATGACGCAGGTCCGCGAGGCGCTCGAACGGGCGGCCGAGACCGACGTGCGCACGGTCCTCTACGGGGAGGTAGGGGTCGGCAAGGTCCACGCCGCCCGTTACCTGCACGCAAGCAGTACCCGAAGACGAGGACCCCTGGTGGGATTGGATCTCCGGGACAGGAGGGTCTGTCCAGTTCTCGGGGATGCCAACCTCCTCGAGGCCGCGACCGGCGGGACCCTGGTCCTGCGCGCTGTGGACGACGCCTCCTCCGAGGTCCAGGGGCTGCTCGTGGGCCTGATCGAAGCGTGGAGCGTTTCCGAGGACGGAGAGGCTCCCGTGAGGGTGGTTGCGACCGGGCGCAGGGACCTCCTCCGAGGCGTGGAGGAGGGCTGGTTCCGGAAGGACCTGTACTACCTGCTCGATGTCTTCCCCGTGGTTATTCCCCCGCTTCGGGAGCGGGTCGAGGAGATTCCCGCTCTCCTGGAGCATTTCTTCCGAAAGCACGGGACAGACCGGAACCCGCCCCAAGTTCCCGATGCGTTTCTCGGCCAAGCCTTTGCGTACGATTGGCCGGGCAACGTTCGGGAGTTGGAGAACCTGGTCACGGGGGCGGTGCCCCTGGGTGCCTCCGAACCCTGGAGACTGCCGGCGCTGCTGCCCCGTCGGGGGGCCGAGCCGGAGCCGGTTCCCTTCTGCCAGGCCAAGCGGCAGTTCGAGCGAGCGTACGTGCACCGCCTTCTGGCGATCACCGAGGGCAACGTGACACGTGCCGCGGAACTTGCCGGCAAGGCGCGAAAGGACTTCTACGCCCTGATGGCCCGGAACCGCATCGACCCGAGTCCCTTCCGGCGAAGTGCCTCGGGAGGTTTCTGAGGGGGCGTCCTGCTGTTCGCACGCACTGGTGGGCCGTGAGCGGGCTCTGGGAGGACAACTCCCTGGGTTGTCTCGCCCGGGAACTCTACCGGCGAAGCGGGCTGGTATTCGAGGGAGGGCAGGCCCGCCTGTTCCGGAAGCGGGTGGAGCGGAGAGCCCGGGAACTGGGGTACGAGGGGGTGCCAGCCTATGCCGCCGACCTGGACGTCCGACTCGGCGACGGCGAGTACGACCGGCTCATCGAACTCCTGACGGTCAACGAGACCTTCTTCTTCCGCGACCACGAGCAAGTCCGGGCGCTCCTCGCACGCCACTGGCCCGGTTGGGTGGCCACGGGTCCGGGGCCCGTCCGGCTCTGGAGCGCGGCGTGTTCGACCGGGTGCGAGCCCTACACGCTCGCCATCCTCCTGCGGGAGTTGGGCTACGTGGGGCCGGGACGCCCCGGAGTGGAGATCCTCGGCACCGACCTCAACCGACGGGTTCTGTCCGAGGCTCGTCGGGCGGAGTACAGGGAGTTCGCGTTTCGCAGCACCCCCGCGTACTACCGCGAGAAATACTTTCACCGGGAGGCCGGCCGGTATCGGCTCGATTCCTCGATCCGCTCCATGGTCCGGTTCCGCAGCTTCAACCTGCTGCAGCCCACGGGCCTGCCCGAGGGTCCCTTCCACGGGGTGCTGTGCCGAAACGTTCTCATCTACTTCGACGCCGAGGCGAAGCGTCGGGCCGTGGACCTCCTGACCCACTCCTTGCGCCCCGACGGGGTCCTCGTGGTGGGGAGGGCGGAATCGCTGCTGCGCGTCTCGGGCGCGCCCCGGGCGGTGTCCTGCGACGGGGTCACTCTGTACCCCATGTCCCGGACGGGAAGTTGACCGGCGCCGCTCCCCGGAGTGACCGTGGCTCCCCGGTGTCGTTGGACCTGGGGTGCTGGCCCCGGGAGGAGCGCCCCGGCCACAAAGCGGGTCTCGGAGGTCGCCGGGTGGGTTGACGGCCGGGAGCGCGGCGCTCCCGGCCCACCGGCTCACGAGGGGATAAAGTCGTTCGCGTCTCCGTCCGATGAGAGGGCGGGAGTCGCGCGAGCCGCAGGGAGGCGGGCAGCGAGAGCGACGAGCCGCGGGCGTCTCGTCGAAAGCCTTCTTCCTTGAGGAGACCGACCGCCGTGGAGATCGATACTCGAACCTTGGGACCCGTCCGAATCCAGGAGAACCAGCTGGTGCGGCTCACGCGTCCGATGCCGGGCTTCAGCGGATGCGTGAGCTTCGCCGTGCTCGATGCCGACCCCGAGACCCCTTTCCGGTGGTTCCAGTCGGTTGAGCGGCCGGACCTCTGCTTCCTCATCGCCGATCCGTCCCGTTTCTTCCCCGAGTACCGCCCGGACTTCGGCCCGCCCGTTCGCAGCGAACTGGAGCTGGAAGGTGGGGACGCCCCCGAGGTGGCCGTGGTTCTCACCGTGCCGCAGGACCCGGGAGGCGCTACGGCCAACCTCGCTGCTCCGCTCGTCTTCAACCGGTCGAAGGGGCTGGGGCGGCAGGTCATCCTGGACGGAGCGGGCTATCGGACGCGCACCCCCCTGTTCTCCGCGCAACGGAAATGAGGCGTCGCGCAACAGGAGGTGTACCGGAAAGGTAACGCTCCTTGAAACGAGGGTGAGGACGCGGTATAGTCCGCGCCCAAACTGGGATTTCGCCTCTCGTTTCGGGGGTCAGGATGCTCGTCCTTACAAGGAAGGTCGACGAATCCATCATGATCGGGGACTCGATCGAGGTGAAGGTCCTCGGGATCGATGGCAGCAGCGTCAAACTGGGAATCCAGGC
>CAZGRT010000123.1:0-6638 GCA_964528225.1 uncultured Thermodesulfobacteriota bacterium
CCCAGGGTCGCGCGGGCCTCCTTGCGTCCGGACAGCAGGGCGAGCACCAGTGCAACGGACAGGATGCTCCCCACGTGCTGGACCAGGATTCCCCAGATCTCCCAAGCGCTCATGTTCCCCCTTTCCACCGGCCGGCCCAGACTACTCAAACCGAAAACCCTGGGCAAGGCGCGCCGGTCCGAGCTTTTGACCTGCCCTCATCCCCCTGGTAGCTTGCCGCTTCTCGGGGGATCGACCAGGAGCGGCCCATGACGCGAGAGTCTCTCTTCCCCTCGCTTCGCCACGAGGTCGACCGGATCTTCGATACGCTGGTGCACGGTGCGTGGGGAAGCCCTCCGGAGCGCGCGGCGTGGCGCCCGGCCGTGGACTTGTTCGAAGAGGCCGACCGGTACCGGGTCGAGGTGGACCTCCCCGGCGTGCGTGCATCCGACCTCTCGATCACGGCGGAAGGGGGGACGCTGCGCGTGGAGGGCGTCCGGGCACCGCCGGGCTCGGGGGCGGCGTCGCGATGCCACGTGTCGGAGCGGCCGTGCGGGAGGTTTGCGCGAACCTTCCGTCTCCCGGAGGACGCCGACAGGACCGGCATCCGTGCGAGGCTCGAGGAGGGAGTCCTCACCGTCGAGGTACCCCGCACCCAGGGGGGGGCGAGATGAAGAAGCGCAGCCGGCGTTCCACCCCCGCCCCGCAGGAACTGGGCCCCGAGAATCTCGGCCCTTCTGTCGACCCGTCTGCCTTCCCGTTCGAGACCACGGCGGACGTGGAGCCCCGCCGGGGCCCCCTGGGCCAGGACCGCGCGCTCCGCTCGATCCGTCTCGGGGTGCGCCTGCGGGCTCCCGGGTACAACGTCTTCGTCCTCGGGCTGACGGGGAGCCGCAAGGAGGCGCTCCTCAAGGAACTGGTCGCCGCTTCCGTGCCCGACCTGCCGAAGCCGCCCGACTGGGTGTACCTGTACAACTTCCGGGATCCGGACCGCCCCCGGGCCGTGCAGCTCAAGGCGGGCGAGGCCGCGGCCCTTCGCCGGGACATGGACCAGTTGGTGGAGGCGCTCAAGCGAAGCATCCCCGAGGCCTTCCGGCAGGAGACCTTCGAGCAGGAGAAGGAGTCCCTCTCCCGGAAATACGACGCCCAGATCCGGACCCTCCGGGAGCAGTTCGAGGCCTCCGCCCGGGAGAAGGATCTTCACGTCCACTCTCCCAGCCAGGGCCAGCTCATGTTCATCCCGATGATCGAGGGCAAGCCCATCGAGGATCCCGCCCAGTACGAGGCCCTCCCCGAAGAGGAGAAGCAACGCTTCAACGAACGCCAGGAGTCCCTGGGGCGAGAGGCCCGGGAGATGTTCAAGAAGCAGAAGGCCCTCATGGAGGAGATGGGCCGCGAGGTGGAGGAGATCGTCAAGGTCTACGCCGCCCGGATCATCGACCCGCTCCTGGAGCAGACCGCCGAGCGTTACGAGAACCCCCGTGTCGGGGAATATCTCCAGCAGGTCCGCGCCCACACCCTCGGCAATCTCGAGAAGTTCCGCGAGGGGGGAGCGCAGCCGACCCTGCCGTTCCCGCTCCCGTTCCTCAAGGCCGCGGAGGCCGACCGGTTCCTGGAATACCGGGTCAACATCCTGGTCGACAACTCCCACCACTCCCAGGTTCCCGTGCTCGTGGAGGAGAGCCCCACCTACCGAAACCTCTTCGGCGCGATCGAGAAGGTCGTCGACGAGACGGGGAAGCTGGTCACGAACTTCACCCGGATCAAGTCGGGCAAGATCCTCCAGGCCTCGGGCGGGTACCTCGTCTTCAACCTGGAGGACGCGATCACCGAACCGTTCGTCTGGAAGAGCCTCAAGCGGGTCCTGCGCAGCGGAGTCATCGAGATCGAGAGCTATCAGCCGTTGAGCTTCCTCGCGGTGACCGGCCTCGTTCCCGAGGCGGTCCCGGTGAACACCCGGCTGATCGTCCACGGCAGCAGGCTCCTGTTCCACATCCTCAGCTACTGGGACCCCGACTTCGCCGAGGTGTTCAAGCTGGCCGCCGACTTCGACCACGAGACCGACCGGGATGCCGACGGCGTGCTCGCCTACGCCCGCAGGATCGCTCACGTGACCGCGGCCGAGGGGCTCCCCGCCTTCGATCGGGGTGCGGTGGCCGAGATCGTCCGCTTCGGGTCCCGCCAGGTGCAGCACAAGGAGAAGATCGCGGCACTGCTCGAGCAGTTGGACGACCTGGTGCGGGAGGCGGCGTTCTTCGCGGCGGAGGACCAGGCGGAGACGGTGCGCTCCGAGCACGTGCGCCTCGTGCTGGAAGACCGGGAGTTCCGCTGGAACCGCCTCGAGGACAAGGTGCGGCGCCTCATCCAGGAGGGGACGATCCTGGTCGACGTAGAGGGGCGAAAGGTCGGTCAGGTCAACGGGCTGGCCGTGGTCACCATGGGGGAGTACGCCTTCGGACGCCCGTCCCGGGTGACCGCGAGCCTCGGGCTGGGAACCTCGGGCATCCTGAACATCGAGCGCGAAGCCCGCCTGTCCGGGGCGACCCACGACAAGGGAGTGCTCATACTCGGCGGCTACCTGCGCAACACCTTCGGGCGCGATCGGCCGCTCTCCTTCTCCGCCTCCCTGGCGTTCGAGCAGTCGTACTCGGGGATCGACGGCGACAGCGCCTCGTCCACCGAACTCTACGCGCTGCTGTCGCGCCTCGGCGAGATGCCCCTTCGGCAGGACATCGCGGTGACCGGCTCGGTGAACCAGATGGGGGAGATCCAGGCGATCGGCGGGGTGAACGAGAAGGTGGAAGGCTTCTTCCGCGTGTGCCGGGCCGTGGGGCTTTCCGGAACCCAGGGCGTCATGATCCCGAGGTCCAACGTGCGGCACCTCGTCCTGCACCCCGAGGTGGTAGAGGCGGTCTCCCGGGGCGAGTTCCACATCTATCCGGTGGGCACGGTGGCGGAGGGCATCGAGATCCTGACGGGCCTGCCCGCCGGAGCCCCGGGGAAGAAGGGGACGGCTCTGGGCGCCGTGGACGAGGCCCTCGAGACGTTCGACCGGCGTCTGCGGGAGCGGGACGGGGACAAGGGCGAGAAGGTCCGGGTGCGCGAGGAGGCGCCGGGCCTCGGGGGCGAGTCCCCTCCTCCGAAACCTCCCCCACCGGACGGAGGCTGAGCCGCCCCCGCCCGGAGGTGCGGCGGCGGAGGGCGGCCGGGCTTTGCACTTCCCTTTCCCGCGGGCCTGGTGCTAGAAAGGGGCGCCCGAAGACACCCTCTCTCCCGCGAGCATGGAAGACCATACATCCGCTGCCCCGGCCGTAGTCCCGCGCGCCGAGCACCCCATCAGCCGGAAGTCCATCGACCCGGATGCCCTCTGGATCCTGAACCGCCTGCGCCGGGAAGGGTACCTCGCGTACCTGGTGGGCGGCGCGGTGCGGGACCTGCTGCTCGGGCGCGAACCCAAGGACTTCGACATCGGCACCAACGCCCGGCCCACCGAGATCAAGCGCCTCTTCCGGAACTCCCGACTCATCGGGCGCCGCTTCCGGCTGGCCCACGTGTATTTCCGCCGCAAGGGCGAGCCGGAGAAGATCGTGGAGGTCAGCACCTTCCGCAGCCTCGCGAAGCGGGTCTCGGAGGTGGAGGACGACCTCCCGCCGGACGACCTCGACATCTCGGGCAACGTGTTCGGCGAACCGGAGGAGGACGCCTGGCGGCGGGACTTCACGGTCAACGCGATCTTCTACAACCTGGCGGACTTTTCCGTCGTGGACCACGTCGGCGGCCTGGAGGATCTCTCCAAGGGCCTCATCCGGATCCTGGGCGACCCGGACGAGCGCTTCGAGGAAGATCCCGTGCGGATGCTCCGGGCGGCGGAATTCGCGGTCCGGCTCGGCTTCCGGATCGAGAGCGCGACCGAACTGGCGATCCGGCGCAACGCCCGGGGGATCCAGGAGTCCTCTCCAGCCCGGCTCCGGGAGGAACTGCGGCAGATCCAGCACCACGGGATCGTGGCGGAGGTCCTCGCCGAGGCGCACCGGCTCGACCTCTTCGGCCACCTCTTTCCCGAAGTGGGGGAGGTCGAAGGGGTGTTCCCCCTCCTCGAGCACATGGACGACCAGGTCAGGAACGGGGCGAGACCGGACGAGTCGCGCTACCTGGCGGCACTGCTCCTGCCCACGGTCGCCGCCCGGTGCCAGGTCGGGCCCGGGGCGAACCTCGAGCAAGCCTACGAGGCCATCGCGGACCCCGTGGAACGCCTCACGCAGCGGTACCAGATCTCCGCCCACATCCGGCACCTGACCCGCGACCTGCTCCTGTCGTGTTACCGCATCGCCCGCGGGAGGGCATACCGGACCAAGGGCAAGTTCGTGCGGAAGCCCGAGTTCCGTGACGCCTGGTCGCTGTTCCGGGCGTGGGCGGACATCGCCGGGGGACTCGACGAGGTGGTCGCGTACTGGGAAGCGTACCTGGCCGGTCAGGAGAAGGGGCCTGCGCCCCGACGGGCTCGCCGGCGTCGGCGGCGCCGCAGACCCCAGGCGACGGAGTCCGGGCCCCGCGAGTGAGGGGCTTCAGTCCTCCGCCGGGGCAAGGCGGAGGAACCGGGACAGGCGTTCGGGGTCCAGACGGAACGCACTGCCCCTCCCCTCGTAGAACCCGTGGGCCCCGATCAGATGGACCTGGAGCGCGGTCCACGACAGCCGCTCCTTCGTGTCCAGGTTCAGGGCCTCGATGACGGCTTTCGGGTACAGACCCGGATGGCCGAACGGGCACGGCAGCACGCCCATGCCCTCGCAGGCGCACACCTCATGAGGACCTTCTTCGACGGGGGCGCCGAAGGCGCCGATCGCCCGATCGGTGAGCGCTCCCAGTGCCCGGCCGATGGCCTCGTGGGAAAGGCCGAGGCGCCGGACCTCTCCGTCGTCGTCCTCGAGGATCTCCCCCAGGGAGCGGGAGTCGGTGCCGAGGAAACCGTCCAGGGTGATGACTCCCGGCGCCATCCTGGCCTGGGCCGCGGCCAACTGCGGGGCCTGCTTCACGGGAACCTCCCCTCCGCGAGCGCGTTCAGCTGAACTTGTCGAAATAGATCCGGTCCTCGGGAATCCCCTTCTCGCCCAGCACCTTGATGCAGGCGTCGATCATCCCGGGGCTCCCGCACAGGTACCCCTCCATGCCCGCCATGGACTCGTAGCTGCGGGCCACGACCTCGGTGATGAGGCCGGTCTCGCCCTCCCACTCGTCCTCCGGTGCGGGGCGGGAGAGGGCGGGCACCACCCGGAAGCCGGGAACCTTCTTCTCGAACTCGGCCAGGAGTTCCTGGTCGTAGAGGTCCCGGCGGCTCACGGCGCCGAAGAAGAGGGTCACCTTCTTCTCGATCTTGCGCTCGGCCATGTCGGCCAGGATGGACTCGAAGGGCGCGAGCCCCGAGCCGCCCGCGATGAACACGGCCTCGGCCGGCGTCTCGCGCAGGTAGAAGTCCCCGTAGGGGCCGTTGACCTTCAGCCGGTCGTCGGGCAGGAGGAGCTCGTGCACGTAGGTTGTGCAGATGCCCCGGGGGACCTTGCGGATGATCAGGTCGAGGAAGCGCTTCTCCGAGGGCGGCGAAGCGATGGAATAGGCCCGGTAGACCGGCTCGGCCAGCCCGTCGTAGATCGGCGCCTCCACCTGCACGTACATCCCCGCCCGGAAGGAGAAATCGGCCTTCCCCTCGAAGGCGAAGCGCACCTTGCGGGTGTCGTAGGTGACGTCCCGGATCGACTCCACCCGCACGGGGTACTCCTCGATCTCCAGGAGTTGGGGTGGGATCTCCAGCTCGAGGTCGCGCTGGACCTTCACCTGGCACGACAGCCGCACGCTGTCGGCAATCTCCTGCTCCGAGAGGTGGGGGGTCTCGGTGGGCAGCAGCGGGCCCGCCCCCTCGAGGATCTTCACCTTGCACAGGCCGCAGCTGCCCCGCCCGCCGCAGGCCGACGGGATGAAGATGCCCCGGCCCTTGAGGGAGGCCAGCAGCGGGTCTCCCCCGGCCACCTCCAGGGGCTCCCCCCCGTTGATGACGATCTTGGCCGGCCCGGAGGCAACGAGCTTCTTCTCGGCCACGACCAGCAGCAGGGCCAGGAAGGCGCCCAACCCGGACAGCACGAGTACGGCGACGAGGACAGGACCCATGACGACTCGTGAAACGTGAAAGGTGAGAGGTCAGACGTGGAAGGGCCGCGAGACTGCGCTTGCCGTCTCACGCTTCACGTCTCACGTCTCACGGGTTACATCGAAACCATGCCCGAGAAGCCGATGAAGGCCAGGGCCATGACCCCGGCGATCAGCACCGTGATCCCGGGGCCTTCGAGCGCGGGGTGCACCCGCGAGCGCTTCATCTTCTGGCGCAGCCCGGCCATGGCCAGGATTGCCAGGCACCACCCCACCCCGCTCCCGGCCCCGTAGGCCAGCGACTGGAGAAAGGAGTACTTGCGGATGACCATGAACAGGCTCACGCCCAGGATCGCGCAGTTCACGGTGATCAGGGGGAGGAAGATCCCCAGGGCGTAGTAGAGGACCGGGCTCACCTTCCCGATGACCATCTCCACGAGCTGCACCGTGGCTGCGATGACCACGATGAACGCGATGTACTGCAGGTACTCCAGCCCGGTCGGCACGAGGAGCCACTGGTA
>CAZGRT010000124.1:0-10310 GCA_964528225.1 uncultured Thermodesulfobacteriota bacterium
CTGCGCGGAAGCGTCGACGACCCGGGCCTGGACCTGGACCGCCTCGAGGAGGCCGCGGCCTGGTTCGAGGCGCTCAAGGCGAGGAAGGGCTTCCGGTACCGGGCCGTGCACGGGGTGGACCACGGCGTGTTCCGGGGCGAGATGCCGGGCGCGGTCCGGCGGGCTCTCCAGGAGGAACTCGGCACGCGGGGGCGGCGCGACCTCCTGGACCCCGCCTGGGTGCAGGCGCGATTGGTGTGGGAGGCCTTCGGACGCCCCCCGCTCCTGAGGCCCTTCGTCCAGGCGGTCTGCGGCCAGGCCGCCGAGAACGCCGCGGCCGGGGCCCCGTTCGTCCGCCTCGACCGGCGGGCCGTCGCCTACCTGCGGGGCGAGTACGGGCCGCCGAGCCCGCGGGTGCGGACCGACCTGGTGGCCCGGGCGGAGTTTGCGCGGCTGCCGCCGGAACCCGCTCTCCCCGAATTCGAGGGTCTGGACCCGGCGGCTTACGCATCGGAGGACGAGCGCCTCACCGCGGCGCTCTTTCCGGAGGCGGCGAAGGGGCTCCCGCGGCCCGGGACCCATGCCCGCAGCGTGCCCCTGCCGGAGCTGTACGCCGAGGGGGCGCCGGCCCAGGCCGGACCGCCGGCGGTGCCCCGGCGGATCCGCCTGAACCTGCACGGCGAGGACTACGAGGTCTCCCTCGAGGCCATGGGACCGGCCGACGCCCAGAGCCGGATCCTGTTCCTGCGGATCGGGTCGGAGACCGCGACGCTCCGGGTAGACTTCCCCCGGCCCGGGGCCCCCGCCGTGTACGGGATCCACCACCACGGACGACGCCACGAGGTCGAGGTGGTGGAAGTCCTCCCCCCGGGCCACCGAAGCCTGCCGGTACTCCTGCGCGAGGACGGGCACCTCCGGGAGGTCCTCTACTCGATGCCCCGAGGCCGGCGCTGACCGCTGCGACGGAGGGGTTGGCTCCCGGCGTCGGGCTCGCGTAGCATTCCCCCCATGCCCTCGGTGGAGTTCTACGACGTGAAGACCGGCCGGCTCGATCTCGCCCTGTGCCGGCAGGTCCAGGCTGCCTACGAGCAGGGCCAGCGGGTGTACGTGTGGGCCGGCTCCCAGGAGGAGGCCCGACGCCTGGACGACCTCCTGTGGACCTACCGGGAGGATGGCTTCGTTCCCCACGACCTCTGGTCCGGAGGGGAGCCTCTGGCGGCTCCCGTGGCCGTGGGCTGGGCGGCGGGGAACCCCAACGGCGCCACGTGCCTGGTCCTCGCCCGGGACGCCTCTCCCGACCAGGTGCGGGCCTTCGCCCGGGTGGTCGACTTCGCCCCCGCCCAGGACGCCGCCGGTCTGGCGGCGGCACGCGCCCGGTTCCGGGCCTTCCGCGACGCCGGGATGGCGCCCACCTTCCACCCGGCCGGTTAAGCGACTTCTAATTCTTTCCTAATCCCCGTCTAATTTCGCGGTGCGACCTTTAGCGGTCGTTCCAGGCGCCGCGCCGCGGCGCGTTCTCGGGCACGAACAGGAGGGAGGCATGATCCAGGCGGAAAACCTGACCAAGTACTACGGTGAGGTGAAGGCCCTGGGCGGGGTGTCGTTCCACGTCGAGAAGGGGGAGGTCGTCGGTCTGCTCGGGCCCAACGGTGCGGGCAAGACCACGGCCATGAAGATCCTCACCTGCTTCATCCCGCCGACGTCGGGAACGGCGAGTGTCGCCGGCCACGACATCTTCCAGGACCCGCTGGCCGTGAAGCGCTGCGTGGGGTACCTGCCCGAGGAGCCGCCCGTCTACACCGAACTCACCGTAGACGAGTACCTGGACTACGCGGGCCGCCTCAAGGGTCTGTCCGGCGGGGGCCTCAAGGCGGCCCGGCATCGTGTGCTGGAGAAGTGCGGCCTCGCCGACGTGGCGGGCCGCCTGATCGGCAACCTCTCCAAGGGCTACCGCCAGAGGGCGGGCCTGGCCCAGGCGCTGATCCACAACCCCGACGTGCTGATCCTCGACGAGCCCACGGTCGGGCTGGACCCGGTGCAGATCGTGGAGATCCGAAGCCTCATCCGCGAACTCGCCCAGGAGCACACGGTGGTCCTGTCCACCCACATCATGCAGGAGGTGGACGCCGTCTGCCGCCGCGTGATCGTGATCGGCGACGGGAAGATCCTCGCGGTGGACACCCCCGAGAACCTCAAGCAGAAGCAGCAGGACGGCATGAGCCGGCGGATCCTGCTCAAGGTGAGGCGTCCCGGCCAGGCGTTGGTGGACCGCCTGCTCGCGCTGGACGGAGTGCTCGACGTGGAGCCGGAGGCCGACGGGGCGTACCGGGTGGAGTCGCGCCTCGACCAGGACTTGCGCGAGGAGGTGGCCCGCGCGGCCGTGGAGAGCGGGGCGGGGCTGCTGGAGCTCGCGGGCGTGGCCGTGAGCCTGGAAGAGGTGTTCCTGCGCCTCACCACCGAGGAGAAGGAGGTGGCGGCATGACCCGCACGTTCACCATCGCCGCGAAGGAACTGCGGACCTATCTCGTCTCCCCCGTCGCGTGGGTGGTGGCGACGGTCTTCCTCGCGGTGACGGGGCTGCTCTTCTACAACATCGTCGCGTGGTACAGCATGCAGAGCTTCCAGATGATGCAGTTCCAGGGGCAGATGGGGCAGGTGGACGTCAACCGGATGGTCTTCCAGCCCACCTTCCACAACATGGCCGTGACCCTGCTGCTGCTGGTACCGATCGTGACCATGCGGCTGCTCGCGGAGGAGAAGAAGGCGCGCACCGCCCAGCTGCTCTTCACGTCGCCGGTGCGCCTCGGGGAGATCGTGGGCGGCAAGTACCTGGCGGCCGTGGTCCTGCTCTCGCTCATCGTGCTGCTCACCGGGTACATGCCGTTGCTCGTGTGGGTGTACGGATCCCTCGAGTGGGGGCCGATCCTCACCGGCTACCTGGGACTGATCCTCCTCACGGCCGCCTTCGTATCGCTGGGGCTCTTCGCCTCCAGCCTCACGGAGAACCAGATCGTGGCCGCCGTTCTGACCTTCGGGATCCTCCTGGTCTTCTGGCTGCTCGGCTGGGCGGCGCAGACGGGGGGCGAGGGCGCCGCGTTCTTCGAGCACCTCTCGATCATCACCCACCTGGAAGCGTTCGTGAGCGGTGTGGTGGAGCTGAAGCACGTGGCCTACTACCTGTCGGTGTCGGCGTTCGGCCTGTTCCTCACCCACCGCGTCCTCGACTCGAGCCGCTGGAGGTAGCCCATGTCGCAGCTCGACCGACCCCGTCTCACCATGAAGGACACCAGCAAGCTCGCGGGCATCGTCGGCGCGCTCCTGGTGCTCGCGGCGCTGTTCGTCTTCAACTACTACCCGGACCAGCAGGCGATCTTCGCCGTCCTAGCCGTTGCGGGTGGCGCCACCCTGCTGTTCTTCTTCATCGCCGAGCGCCGCCTCGTGGCGCAGGTGCCCGGGAGCCGCGCGGCCCGCCACGGGGTCAACGCCGTGGTCTTCACGCTGGCCTTTCTCGGCATCCTCACGATCCTCAACGTGCTGGCGGTGCGTCACAACCTCAAGTGGGACCTGACGGCCGATCGGCGGTTCACGCTGTCGGAGCAGACCGTGAAGGTCCTGCGGGGCCTCGCCCGCGACGTGAAGGTGCAGGCGTTCTTCGCCGACGGGGCGCCGGAGCGCGCGGCCATGAAGCGCCTTCTGGACGACTTTTCGGACGAGACCCCGCGCCTCGACGTCACCTTCGTGGATCCCGACCGGAATCCGGCCCTGGCGCAGCAGTACGGCATCCGGGAGTACGGGACCACGGTGTTCGAGAGCGGGGATCAGAGCTTCCGGGTCACCGAGACCACCGAGGAGGCGGCCACCAACGCGCTGGTGCGGGTCAGCCGTGAGAGCAGGAAGACCCTGTGCTTCCTGTCGGGGCACGCCGAGCATTCGCTGGAGGACAGCCAGAGGAGTGGTTACTCCTCCGCGAAGCGGGCGCTGGAGGACCAGGGGTTCGCCACCCGCGACCTGCTGCTGCTGCGCGAGCCGGAGGTTCCCGGCGACTGCGCGGTGCTCGTCGTGGCCGGGCCGACCAAGCCGCTGATGGATCCGGAGGTCGAGTCCTTGCGAGCTTATCTGGACGGGGGCGGCAAGGCGCTGGTGATGCTCGACCCCCAGACCCAGACCGGGCTGGAACCCCTGTTGGCCGAGTGGGGCGTGGCCCTGCGGGACGACGTGATCATCGACACCATGAGCCGGCTGTTCGGGGGGTCGTACACGACCCCGATCCTCACCGAGTACCCGGACCACGAGATCACCCGGAACTTCGAACTCGCGACCTTCCTGCCCTTCGCCCGCAGCCTCGAGCAGGGCGAAGTGCCCCAGGGCGCCGCGTTCCACGAGGTGGCTCGGACGACGGCCCAGTCGTGGGGGGAGACCGATCTCGGCAACGACCGCGCCTCCTTCGACCCGACCCAGGACTTCAAGGGGCCGCTCACGGTCGCCGCCCTGGTGGAGAAGGCGGAGGGAGGCGCGCAGTTGCTCGTGGTCGGCGACTCGGACTTCGCGGACAACACCTACTTCGGCTTCTCGGGCAACGGCGACCTGTTCCAGAACATGATCAGCTATCTGAGCAAGGAGGGGGACCTGATCTCGATCCGGCCCAAGGACGCGAAGCCCTCTCCCCTGATGCTCACCCGGGCCCAGGGCGCGACCCTGTTCTACGGGAGCGTGGTGGTGGGGCCGGTGATCCTGATCCTGGCCGGGCTCGGGATCTGGTGGCGGCGTAGGAACCTTTGATGGCCGTGAAACGCGAAGGGTGAGACGTGAGACGGCCCCGCCCAGCGCGTTTTGCGCTTCACGTCTGAGGCTTTGCGAGCGAGAACAATGAAGTTCAAGAGCACCTGGATCGCCATCGCGCTGTTCGCGGCCTTGGGAGCCTACCTCTACTTCGTGGACGAGCCTCGGGAGAAGGCGAGGCAGGAGGCCCGGGAGAAGGAAGGCCTCCTGCTCGCGGAGTTCGACCCGGACCAGGTGACCGAGGTGTGGCTGGAGGGGAAGAACCGGGACACCGTCCATCTGAAGAAGGGCGAGGAAGGCGGCTGGGCCCTGCTCGAGCCGTTGCAGGACCGGGCCGACGACGGGAAGGTCCGAAACCTCCTGGAGGACCTCAAGGCGCTCAAGGGGCAGCGCGAGGTGGCCGGAGCGGACGCCGACCTCGCGGCCTTCGGGCTGCAGGAGCCCGAGGTCGTCGTCCGGACGGTCGGCGCGGTTGCCGGCCTGTCCGTCGGGAGCGAGAACCCGGCGGGCGACGCCCGTTACGTGCGTGCGGAGGGGGGGGCCGTGAAGCTCGCCGCGAGTTCGGGGCTGGGCGCCTTCCTGGCCGGCTCCGGGGAACTCCGCAGCAGGGACCTCTTCGACGGGTTCCCGTGGGCGAAGCTCCGCTCGGTCTCCATCCGGCAGCCCTCCGGGGAGAGCATCCGCCTGACGAAGGCGGGGGATGCCTGGGAGATCGAGACCCCCTTCGCGGCCGAGGCGGACGGGGAAGCGGTGGACCGGATGGTGGAGAAGGTCCGGTGGGCGCGCGTGGAGTCGTTTCTCGACGAGGGCCGGGCCGAGGTGGAGGCGGCGCTGGAGAGCGGGCTCCGGATCGACCTGGAGGCCGAAGGGGAGGGTGCGCCGCTCACGCTGCGGATGGCGGAGACCGAGACGGGGCCGGTCTGGGCCGCCCGGTCGGGGCGCGAAGCCCTCTTCACGTTGCCCGCGGACGTGTTCGCGGCCCTGCCAGCCTCCGCGGAGGAACTGCGGCGGAAGAAGCCGGTATTGGTCAAGCCCTGGCGGTTGAAGGCGTTCGACCTCGAGGTCTCCGGGAAGAAGCTGGCCTACGAGAAGGTCGAAGGGAATTGGAAGCGCGCAGGCGGTGCGGTGGAGGGCGACGAGGCCGCGGCCCTGAACGATTACCTGGGGGTCGTCGAGACGTCCCAGGCCGCGGAGGTTCTCGCCGTGCCGTCCGACCCGGCGGAGTTCGGCCTCGACGCGCCGTGGCTGACGGCGCGCTTCACCGGCAACGAGGGGGGCGAACAGGTCCTGCGGGTCGCCCGCCGCGACGACGCGATCTGGGCGCGGGGCGACGACACCGGCCCCGTGTACCGGATGCCGGAGGACTACGTGGCCAAGGCCGAGGCGCTGGTGCGGGCCAGCGAGCCGAAGCCCGAGCCCCGGGAGCCGGAGACCCCGGCGAAGGCCGGCGGCGCGCAGCCGGCCCCCGAGAAGTAGCGACCAACGGACCGCCCTCTACCCGGGAAGCAGGCCGGCCACCGCGCCGAGGTCGGAGATGCACAAGGGGCCCGGGGGGCAGGTCCCGTCCCGGTCCACCAGGGCGGCCTGGAGCCCGGCCTGGAGGGCGCCGAGCCAGTCGTCCCGGACGAGGTCCCCGACGTGCAGGACCTCGTCCGGCTCCAGCCCCAAGCGCGCGGCTGCCTCCCGGAAGATCGCAGGGTCGGGCTTCTCGGCGCCGAACTCCGCCGAGGTGAGCACGAACCGGAACCTGTCGGCCAGCCCGAGCCCCGCGAGGACGGGGTGGAGACGGCTGTCCCAGTTGGAGACCACGGCCGCGGGCACCCCTCTCCCGGCGAGGACGTCGAGGCAGGGGATCACGTCGGGGAAGATCTGCCATCGGGCCGGCCTCTCGAAGGTGCGGTAGAGTTCGTCGAAAAAGGTGTCGAAGCGGTCCCCGAACGCGGCCAGCGAACCGGTGGCCCCGAAGACCTCCCGCACCAGCTCCCTCCACCAGGCCCTCTCCCTCTCGGGCGAGTGGGGGCGCGCCACTCCGTTGAGGAAGCTGTCCTTGCGCCCCCGGAACGCCCTGCGGAACTCCCCCTCGAGGCTATCCTCGCCGACGGTCACCCCGTGGCGTCGCGCTACCTCGGCATACACCCCTCCCACCGAGCCGCGCACCCGCAGCAGCGTGTTGCCCGCGTCGAAGAGGATCCCCCGGATGGGTGCCCAGGCCATGTGCCCGATCGCCTCCGCCTTCCGCCCGTTCGGTGGCTTCCCGTGCCACCAGGGTACGACGACTGCCGGAGGTCGCGCCACGCGCCGTGGGGACGGCTGCGGAGGCGGGCCTTTCTTGACACACCCCGCGCACCTCTTTACCGTTAGCTGTCGGCCTTTCACCCGGTTCGCCGGGGGCCGTTCCGAGCCCCGCGGCGGAAGGTCCTCCCCTGAACGCTGACGCTTGTTCTCCCCGACCGCCGTCCCCATGGGAAGCGCTCGGGCGCGATCCGACATGTTGATCCTGGAGCACGCTCACCTCGCGAGGCCGCAGTTCCCAGGGTCGGTCGCGACCGTGGGGAACTTCGACGGGGTGCACCTGGGGCACCGGAGCCTGCTCCGGCAGGTGGCCCGACGCGCCCGCGAACTGGGCGTCTCGTCGGTCGTCTACACCTTCCACCCCCACCCGCTGAAGGTGCTCAACCCTTCCCTGTGCCCGCCCCTCCTGACGTCGTTCGAGGACCGGGCGGCGCTGGTGGCCGCCGAGGGAATCGACGCCCTGGTGTGGGCGCGGTTCGATCGCGACTACGCGACCCAGGAGCCGGAGGCGTTCGCGCGCGACACGCTCGCGGCATCGCTGCGGGCGAGGGAACTCTGGGTCGGCCCGGACTTCGTCTTCGGGCGGGGCCGTCGCGGTTCCATCGCGATGCTGCAGGAAGCGGGGGGGGAGCTGGGGTTCCGCGTGCGGGTGATCGAACCCCTGGCCGCCCAGGGCGAGGCGGTGTCCTCCACCCGCATCCGCCAGGCCGTGAACGAGGGAGACTTCGAGACCGCCGAGCGGCTCCTCGGGCGACCGTATTCGCTTCACGGCCCGGTGGTGCACGGCGAGGGGCGCGGGCGAGGCCTGGGGTTCCCCACGGCCAACGTGCTCCCCCGGGAGGAGTGCATGCCGCCGCCGGGCGTGTACGCCGGATGGGCCCTGGTGGGGGGCGTCCCGCGGCCGGCGGCGGTCAACGTGGGCCCGAACCCGACCTTCGAGGGTTGCGAGAACTCCGTGGAGGCCTATCTCCTGGACTTCTCGGGCGACCTGTACGGCCGGGAGGTGGAACTGCGCTTTGTCGCGCCCCTGCGCGGGGAGGTCGCCTTCCGATCCGCCGAGGACCTGTCCCGGCAGATCCGGAGGGACGTGGAGAGCGTGCGGCGAATCCTGGGCCTCGAGGGGCTCTCGGAAGGAAGGCGACCGTGACCGTGGCGGGCGCCCACGCCCGGGTTTCGGCCTCCACCGCCTCGTACGCCGTGGTGGGCCATCCGGTTGCCCACAGCCTCTCGCCCGCGATGCAGGGTGCGGCGTTCCGGGCTTGCGGTATCGACGCCTGCTACCACGCCTTCGACGTCGCCCCGGATCGGCTGGCGCAGGCCCTCGCCGGAGCCCGGGCCCTGGGGTTCCGTGGGCTGAACCTCACGGTGCCGCACAAGCAGGCGGCACTGGCCCTGGCGCGCTCGGCGGACGCCGGCGCGGAACTGGTCGGCGCTGCGAACACGCTGGTGCCGGAGGGGGACGGGTGGCGGGCCCACAACACCGACGTGGAGGGGTTCCTGAAGGCGGTGTGGCAGGACCTGTCCTTCGCCCCCCGGGGACGCCGTTGCGTCGTGTTGGGGGCGGGCGGCGCCGCCCGGGCGGCCGTGGTTGCGCTCGCGCGGTCCGAGGCTCAAGAAATCCGGGTCCTCAACCGAAACAGAGAGCGGGCCGAGGAACTCGTCCGCGACCTGCGTCCGAGACTCGGCACCGACGCGCTCTCGGCCGGCGTCCTGGAGCGCGCCCCGGAGCAACTGGGCCCGGGTGATCTGGTGGTGAGCGCCACCCCCGTCGGGCTCGATCCCCACGGGTCCTGGCCCTGGGAGATGGGTCGGGCACCGCAGGGGGTGCTCGTGTACGACATGGCCTATCGGCCGGGGGGCGAGACGCCCCTGGTTCGCCAAGCTCGAGACGCCGGCCTCCGGGCCGCCTCGGGGCTTTCCATGCTCCTGTGGCAGGGGGCGTTGGCGTTTCGGCTGTGGACCGGGCGGGAGGCCCCCCTGGAGGAGATGGAAGGAGCCCTGCGCCTTCCCTGACCGGCTGGCCGCGCCAACCGGAACCGCTGTGAGAGGTGACCATGTCGAGGAAGCTGGGGGAACTTCTGATCCGCGAGAACCGCCTGTCGCCCACCGACCTCCAGCGGGCCAAGGAGGATCAGCGGGCCAACGGCGGACGACTCGGGGAGGCGCTGGTGCGCCTGGGTCTCCTCAAGGAGCAGGAACTCGTCAACCTCCACTCCAAGCAGTACGGGATTCCGGCGGTCAACCTGGAGAGCTTCGAGGTCGACCCCGAAGTCACCAAGCTCATCCCCGAGGATCTGGTCCAGAAGTACCGGGTGATGCCGATCAACCGCGTGGGCTCCACCCTGATCGTGGCGGTGGAAGATCCCTCCAACATGTTCGCGGTGGACGACATCAAGTTCCTCACCGGCTACAACGTCGAGGTGGTCGTGGCGGCGCCTTCGGCGATCAAGGGGGCGATCGACAAGTACTACGACTCCTCCGCGACGCTGCTCGACGTCATGAGCAACTTCGACCTCGAGGACCTCGAGGTCGTCTCGTCGTCCGAGGAGATCAACGTCGCCGACCTGGAGAAGGCGGTTGACGACGCCCCGGTGGTCAAGCTGGTGAACCTGGTCCTCTCCGACGCGATCAAGAAGGGCGCGAGCGACATCCACATCGAGCCCTACGAGAAGGCCTTCCGCGTCCGCTTCCGCATCGACGGCATCCTCTACGAGGAGATGAAGCCGCCGATGAAGCTCAAGAACGCGATCACGAGCCGGCTGAAGATCATGGCGAACCTCGATATCGCCGAGCGCCGGCTGCCGCAGGACGGGCGCATCAAGCTGAAGATCTCGAAGGACAAGGACATGGACTTCCGTGTCTCCGTCCTGCCGACGCTCTTCGGCGAGAAGATCGTGCTCCGCCTGCTCGACAAGTCGAATCTCCAACTCGACATGACCAAGCTCGGCTTCGAGGAGAAGCCGCTCAAGGACTTCAAGGATGCCATCCACCGGCCCTACGGCATGGTGCTGGTCACAGGCCCCACGGGTTCCGGGAAGACGACGACCCTCTACTCGGCCCTGTCCGAACTCAACACCCTCGAGACCAACATCTCCACGGCGGAGGACCCCGTCGAGTTCAACCTCCCGGGGATCAACCAGGTCCAGATGCACGAGGAGATCGGGCTCAACTTCGCGGCGTCGCTGCGAAGCTTCCTGCGCCAGGACCCCGACATCATCATGGTCGGCGAGATCCGAGACTTCGAGACCGCGGAGATCGCC
>CAZGRT010000125.1:0-2368 GCA_964528225.1 uncultured Thermodesulfobacteriota bacterium
GGTGGCACTGAAGAGCCAGTTCTTGCGGCCCACGCAGAAGGGCCGGATGGCGTTCTCCACCAGATTGTTGTCCGGCGTGAGGTGGCCTTCGTCGAGGTAGACCGTGAGGCGGGGCCACTGTCCGAGGGTGTAGGCGACCGCCTTGCCCAGCAGGCTCTGGGGCGGAGTTCTGCCGGCCTTGTCGTCGAGCCAGCGCCGGAACGGCTCGAGCAAGGGCCTGGCCTTGGCCTGGCGCTCGTCGCGGCGCTGTTCAGGGGTGAGCCCCCGCTCCGGAGTGCTCCTCTCGATGGCATAGAGCTTCTGGATGGTGGCCAGCGCCACGTCGGCGCTGCCGGTCTTGCGGGAGCCCGAGCCCTTTTTCCCATGGGCTGCCTGGGTGACTTCCACAAACTTGCGCCGGGCGTGGGCCCAGCACCCGGCGTGCACCACGCCGGGCTGGCGGTCGAGGAAGTCATAGCCCTGGTAGCCGTCGGTCTGGACGACGCCCCGGTAGCCCTGCAGGTAGTCCTTCGCCACCTCTCCGGCCCGGGTCGGGTGGTAGCGGTACTCGATCGCCGGGCGCTCGGGCGGCCCGCCGTGAAAGACCCACATGTAGGACTTCGTCTGGGCCGCCCGCCCGGGCTCGTCGAGCACCTGCACCGTGGTCTCGTCGCACCGGATCACCGGCCCCGCCCGCACGGTCTCGGTCAGCAGCGCGAGCAGCGGCCGGCAGCGCTCGGCCACCTGCAGGGCCCAGTGGCACAGGGTGGTGCGGGACAGCTCCACCCCCAGGCGCTCGAACTGCTTGGCCTGGCGGCAAAACGGGGTCGCGTCGACGAACTTGGCGGTGAGCGCGTAGGCCAGGAGCCCCGCCGTGGCGATCCCCTTGGGGATCATCTCCGGCGCCGGGGGGGGCGATCGCCACCGTGGGCCCGTCGTCGTCCACTCCCTCGCAGACCCGGCAGGCGTACTTGGGCCGGATGTGGCGGACGACCTGGATCCGGGCCGGCACGATGTCGAGCCGCTCGCTGGTCTCTTCGCCGATGCGGCTCTTTGGCGCCCCACAGCCGCAGCGCTTTTGCCCCTCGGGCAGGTCGTGGACGACCTCCACCCGGGGCAGATGGGCCGGCAGCGCCTGGCGGCCCCGCGGCTTGGTGCGCGTGTGGGGGGCGATGGGGATCGCTTCGGCCGCCGCGGCCTCGAGCGCCGCGCCCGCCTCGGCCTCGTTGAAGAGGACAAGCTGGCGGCTCTCCTCTTCGGTGATCTTCTCGGACTTGGGGCCAAAGAGCTTTTGTTTGAGAAGCCGATTCTCTTCCTGAAGCACCCGATTCTCCGAAAGGACTTCGGAGAGACGCCGCCTCAATGTATCTACGTCATCCGGAAGTGGCTTCTTCCCCGATGGCATGCCTCAGCATATAGCATGTCACAGAGAAATCTGCAACCAAAAGAACCAACACTTAGTACATGGAATCGTACGAACATCGTTTATGCGCCGATGGCTTCGCCAACTCCATTCCCTCCAAGAGCATCAGGAGCTCCCGTGCTCCCACTTCCAACACGTCCGCCTCCCGCTTCGGCCACCGAAACGTCTCCCTCTCCAGCCGCTTCTGCCACAGACAAAAGCCGTTGCGGTCCCAGTAGAGCACCTTCACCAGCGTGCGACGCCGATTGCAGAAGGCGAACCAGTGGCCCGACAGGGCGGGGAGCGCGAACTGGGCTTCCACCAGCAGAGACAGGGCGTCGATGGACTTGCGCAGATCGGTGGCGCCCAACGCGAGGTAGACCCGGGTGCCCGCAGACAGTCCCACCATCACGGGTGCTCCAGGGTCGTCAGCAGGCGCACCAGAGTATCCGCACGAAAGTCGTCGCCAACTTCGATGCGGTAGGTGCCCATGACCAGGGTCAGCGCCACCCCGCTCGCCCAACCCCCGGGCGCGGCGCACGGCGCCGTGGGCAACCCCACCGTCACGGGAACGAACCGCACCGGCGCACACACCGGGTCCACCGCCGGCGCCGGCCCGGGCGAACGCTCCCGCTCCAGAAGGTCCTTCCAGAAATGCAACCGGCGCCGATCCAACCCCTGGCGCCGACAAAACTCCGCCTGGCTCAGCCCGCTCTGCTGCCAGGCCCGCAACTGCGCCCCCCAGAACCGACGCTTCCCCAGGTCTCGCGGTCGTCCCATCGCCCATCCTCCCGCCCTCTGGTTCGCAACGGCGGCAGGATGGCATCCGTCGATCCGGCAAGAAAGAAGCGGTTCATGGGGCGCTTACCTCGATCCGTCGCTGATCGGGCCAAGCCTCTTCGGACGACGGCTCAGCCCTTCCTCCACCAGAGCATAACGGCGGTCACGGTCTCGATCCGGCCTAGGCGGTAGCAGGTAACGGCGACG
>CAZGRT010000126.1:0-2742 GCA_964528225.1 uncultured Thermodesulfobacteriota bacterium
CAAGATCCGGGCATGGTTGGGGATGGACGGAACCGCGGAGGAAGACCCGCCACCGCCGGGCGGCCGGGGTAGCCTGGGAGACGTCGATCTGGAACTGGTCAACCCGCGGGATCTGGAAGAAGCCAGCCACCCTCCGGCACCTAGGGACGAACAGCTCGGCATCTCCGCCCGCGCCCTCGCGGAGGATCTGTCCGAACTGGCGTCGCGAATCCAGGAGCGCCGGCGCCACTGGGATCGGATCCCGGCCATCACCCCCGTGGAGGGGGAGCACTGGCTGAGCTCGGGCTTCGGGTGGCGACGCAGCCCCTTCACCGGCCAGCGGGAGTTCCACTCCGGCGTGGACATCGCGGGGGCGCGGGGCACTCCCGTGGTAGCGGCGGCCGACGGCACGGTGGCCAGGGTCGTGAACGACGCGGCTCTCGGGAAGACCGTCACGATCTCCCACGGCGGTGGGATCGAGTCCGTGTACGGGCACCTGGACAAGGTGTTGGTGAAGACCGGTCAGAAGCTGAAGCGCGGGCAGGCGGTAGGAAAGATGGGGAGTACCGGCCGGCGGTCGACCGGGCCTCACCTGCACTACGCGATCCGCGCCGATCGGAAGTACGTCAACCCGAGCAACTACATGCTGGACGGGCCGCTCTTTCAGGATTTCGCGAGCGGAGGAGTCCGCACCCGCTAGAGCCCGCTCCGAGACGGCCCACCGAAACCCCTACGGCCGCCCCTCCGGGCGGCCGTACAACGTCGGCGAGAGCGCCCAGCGTCCCGCCCTCAGCCTCCCACCCGGCTCATGGCAAGTCCTCCCGACGCCCCCCCTCCCTCCGAGAGGCCATGGCGCTCGGGTTTGCCTTGCACCACGGCGCGGATCGCTCCGGCCAGCTCCTCGTCTCCCGCCCCGGACCGGAGCAGAGCCCGGAGATCCAACTCCTCCTGCGCGAACAGGCAGCTGCGCAGGCGCCCCTCCGCCGTCAACCGAAGCCGGTTGCAGGTGCCGCAGAAGTGGTCGCTCAGCGGGCTGATGACCCCGACGCGGCCTCCCTCCGGGCAGGCGAACATGCGGCTCGGCCCGCAGCCGGGTCCTCCTTCCAGCGGCTGCAGGTCGTAGCGCTTGCGCAGAGATTCCAGGATCTCCGCACAGGACAGGACGCGGGCCTCGTCCCACGCCCCTTGGCCGGACGGCATGAACTCGATGAACCGAACCTCGTACCCGCCCCGCCCGGCGAAGGCGACGAAGTCCGCCAATTCCCCGTCGTTCACGCCTCGCATGGCCACCACGTTGATCTTCACGGGGTCGAGCCCCGCCCGCCGGGCGGCCTCGAGACCTGCAAGGACCTTGTCCAACCCGGGGCGGCGCGTGATGGTGCCGAAGACCTCCGGCCGCAGCGTATCCAGGCTCACGTTGACGCGGCGCAAGCCCGCGGCCCGAAGATCTGCCGCCATCGAGCCCAGCAGGAGGCCGTTGGTGGTGAGGCTGAGATCCTCGACCCCCGGCTCGGAGGCCAGGCGGGCCACGAAGTCCACGATGCCGCGCCGCACGAGGGGCTCCCCCCCGGTGATGCGCACTTTTCGGATCCCGAGACGAGACGCGATCCGGGCCACCCGCAGGAGCTCTTCGTAGGAGAGGCTCTCCCCGTGGCCCAGGAGACGGACCCCCCCGGCCGGCATGCAGTACGTGCACCGCAGATTGCATCGATCGGTCACGGACAACCGGAGGTAGTTGATGACCCGCCGGTACCGGTCGTGGAGGGGGGCCGCGTTCATCGGAGGAGGTCCAGGGTGCCCGGGTCCCGGAGGTCCAGGGGCGTCGTCGCCGAAGTCGGAGCGGCCTGCGCGGACGGGGCTTCCTCGACCACCGTCCCCCGGATGAACGCCGCGGTGAAGCTGCGCTCCGATCCGGGCCCCGCCAGGCGGCCGGTGGTGGGATCGACGCGGGCGAACTCGATGCCCTCGGGCACGGGAAAGTCAGAGGGGGGGGTGCCGGCGACGGCTTGTCGCATGAAATCCAGCCAGATGGGCGCGGCAGCCCTGCCCCCGGTCTCCCCCTTGGCCAGGCTGCGGCCGTCGTCGTAGCCGACCCAGACGCCGGTGACCAGATCCGGGGTGTAGCCCAGGAACCACGCGTCCCGATTCTCGTTGGTGGTGCCCGTCTTGCCTGCGGCCGGCCGGCCCAGTCCCCGGGCCTGGCGCCCCGTCCCCTCCTGGATGACCGCCTGCATCATGTGGGTGAGCACATAGGCCGTCTCGGGCCGCACCGCGGGAGCGCCCTCGGCGGGGTGGAACTCCTGCAGGAGGCGGCCGTCGCGGTCCTCCGTGCGCAGGAGAAACACCGGATCCCGGCGGACCCCTCCGGCCGCGAAGGCGCCGTACACGTCGGTGAGTTCGAGCAGGCTGACGGACGAGGCGCCCAGGGCGAGGGACAGGTCGGCGTTGATCGGACTCGACACCCCGATGCGTTGGAGGAAGTCCACCGCATACGCGATTCCCACGTCGCGAAGCACCTTCACGGTCACCACGTTCCGGGAGTGCACCAGGGCTTCCCGGAGGGTCGTCGCACCGTAGAAGCGCTCGGAGTAGTTCTTCGGCTTCCACTTCTCGTCGAGATCCGGCGAGTCGTAGACGATCGGCGTATCGTAGATCAGCGTGGCCGGCGTGAAGCCCTTCTCGATCGCCGCCGCATAGATGAGCGGCTTGATGGCCGACCCCGGCTGTCTCTGGGCCTGGACGGCCCGGTTGAACTGGCTGCGC
>CAZGRT010000127.1:0-7357 GCA_964528225.1 uncultured Thermodesulfobacteriota bacterium
GGTGGAGGGCCCGCCCCGCAGCATCTCCACCGAAGTCATCTCCGGCGCCTCCCGGAAGTACATGGTGACGATGACCCGCAGGTAGTAGAAGACGCTCGCCGCCGAGTTGAGCACTCCGAGGATCGTGAGCCAGTAGTAGCCCTCGTGCACCGCGGCGCGGAAGATCAGGAACTTGCCGATGAAGCCGGCGGTGGGGGGAATGCCCGCCATGGCGAACATGAACGTGGTCATGGCGAGCCCGAGCAACGGGAACCGGAACCCCAGCCCGGCGTAGGAATCGAGGTCGGTGTTCTCCTGGCCGAACTTCCCCACCATGATCACGCAGGCGAAGGCGCCCACGTTCATGAAGGCGTAGGCCATCAGGTAGAACAGGACGGCCGAGCTGGCCTCGGGGGTCCCGACCACCAGCCCGACCAGGATGTAACCGGCGTGGGCGATCGAACTGTACGCCAGCATCCGCTTGACGTCGGTCTGGGCCAGCGCCGCCAGGTTCCCCAGGGTCATGGTGAGCAGCGCGATCAGCCACAGGGCGCTGCTCCACTCCGCGTGGAGGCTGGGGAACGCGGTGACGAAGACCCGAAGGAAGGCGCTGAACGCGGCCGCCTTCACCCCCGTCGCCATGAACGCGGTCACCGAGGTGGGGGCGCCCTGGTACACGTCGGGGGTCCAGGCGTGGAAGGGCACCGCCGCCACCTTGAACGCGAATCCGACGATGAGGAGGCCCACGCCGATCAGGGCCATCGGCGACGAGGTCAGCCCACGGGTCTCCGCGAAGTACTTCGTGACCGCGTGCAGCTGCGTGGTGCCGCACGCGCCGTAGATGAGGGCGATCCCGTACAGCAGGAAGCCGGAAGCGAAACCGCCCAGGATGAAGTACTTGAAGCTCGCCTCGTTGCACCGCTCGGTCCGCAGGTACCCGGCCAGCGCGTAGATCGCGAGGCTCATCGTCTCGAGGCCGAGGAAGATCACGAGGAGGTGGGTAGCCCCGGCCATGAGCATCATGCCCACCATGGCGAGCAGCACCAGGGCGTAGTACTCCCCGTGCTCCATCCTCTCGGAGCGCAGATACCCCTCGGAGAGCAGGAGCGAGAGCACACCGACCACGTAGGTGACGAAGTAGAAGAAGGCCGCGAACCCGTCGCCGGCGAGCATCCCGGAGAACCCGAGCCGCTGCGGGCCGAAGAGGCTCGGCGTGAAGAGCGCCGCCACCACGATCCCCGCCACGCTCAGGTAGGCCAGGTAGCCCTTGCGCTGCCCGGGGCTGAACGCCTCGGCCAGGAGCACCAGCAGCGCCGTGGCCGTGAGGATCATGTGGGGCGCGAGAAGTGCGAGGTCCGCAAACTGGAAGTTCATGGGGTCTCCTCCGCCCGCTACCGGGTCGGCCCGTCGGCGCCGAAGAGCACGGCCAGGGCGTCCTGGGCCGGCAGCTCTCTACACGCCTGCGCCTTGGCTTCGACGTGCCCGAGCCAGCGCTCCACCGTGGCGTCCATGGGCCGCAGGAAGGACGCGGGGTAGATGCCCATCCAGAAGGCCAGGACGACCATCGGGATCAGGTAGCCCCACTCCAGACCCGTCAGGTCCGCGAGCCCCTTGTTCTTCTCGTTCTCCAGCGGGCCGAAGAACACGCGCTTGACCATCCAGAGCATGTACCCCGCGGCCAGGATCACGCCCGACGCGGCCAGCACCGCCGCCGGTTTGGACGCGAGGAAGGCGCCGAGCATGATCAGGAATTCGCCCACGAAGCCGTTCAACCCCGGCAGCCCGATGGAGCTCATGGTGATGACGAGGAACACCAGGGCGTAGTTGGGCAGCTGCTTGGCGAGCCCTCCGAACTCCGAGATCTCCCGGGTGTGCCGCCGCTCGTAGATGACGCCGACCAGGAGGAACAGCGCACCCGTGGAGATGCCGTGGTTGAGGCTCTGGTAGATGCCCCCCTGCACCCCCTGCATGTTGAAGGCGAAGAGCCCCAGCATCACGAACCCGAGGTGCGACACCGAGGAGTAGGCCACGAGCTTCTTCACGTCGGTCTGGACCATCGCCACCAGGGCCCCGTAGATGATGCCCACCACCGCGAGCACCATCATGAAGGGCGTGAAAGTCTGGGCCGCGTTGGGGAAGAGCGGGATGGCGAACCGGAGGAAGCCGTAGGTGCCCATCTTCAGGAGCACGCCGGCCAGGATCACCGAACCCGCCGTGGGGGCCTGGGTGTGCGCGTCCGGCAGCCACGTGTGCAGCGGCCACATCGGCACCTTGATGGCGAAGGCCAGGGCGAAGGCCGCGAACATCCAGAACTGCACGTTCGGAGCGATGGGAAGGTCGTAGAGCCTGAGCACGTCGAAGGTGGCGGGGTTGCCCGCCTTGATGTTCAGGAAGTACAGCCCGAGGATCGCGACCAGCATCAGCAGCGACCCGACCATCGTGTAGATGAAGAACTTGATCGCGGCGTAGATCCGCTCCGCACCTCCCCAGACGCCGATGAGGAAGTACATCGGGATGAGCATCGCCTCCCAGAAGATGTAGAAGAGGAAGAGGTCGAGGGAGACGAGCGCGCCGAGCATGCCGGTCTCGAGGAACAGGAAGAAGAACATGTACTCCTTCACGCTCTTCTCGATGCCCCAGGACGAGACCACGCAGATGACCGACAGGAAGGTGGTGAGGAGCACCAGGAACAGGCTGATCCCGTCGATGCCGACGTAGTACTGGATGCCCAGGCCCGCGATCCAGGTCGCCCGCTCCTGGAACTGCATCCCCCCGTTGGCGGGGTCGAAACCGGCCCACAGGGGCAGGCTCGCCGCGAACGCGACCACCGTCACGGCCAGCGTCCAGCCCCGGATCAGGCCCACGCTCCCCTTGTTGAAGAAGAGGAGCAGGAGTGCCCCGGCCACGGGCAGGAAGGTGATCAGGCTCAGGATCGGAAGGTCGCCCATCGGTCGGTCTCCTCCACCCCTAGAACGCGGCCATCAGCGCGCAGTAGGCCACCACACAGACCGCCCCGAAGAGGATCGTGAGGGCGTAGCCCTGGACCTTGCCCGTCTGGAGCTGACGCAGGCCACCGCCCACGGTGCGGACCACGTAGCCCGTGCCGTTGACGATCCCGTCGATCACCACCACGTCCCAGAACGCCCACAGGAAGGTCGCCAGGGCAAGGCAGGTGTCGATGAAGACGGCCTGATAGATCTCGTCCACGTAGTACTTGTTGAGCAGCAGCTCGTAGCCCGCCTTGAACCTCGTCGCGATCGCCTTCGGGATCTCGGGCTTCGCGAGGTAGAAGAGGTACGAGAAGAGGATTCCGGTGAGCGCGTACGCCACGCTGAGGAACATGAGGACGTACTCGGCCGGGTCGTGGTGCGCTCCCCCGTGGGCGGCGGCAGCCGCGTGGGAGGTGCCCTCCGATGCCCACGCCGCCGCGGCCCCGAGCCCGCCGGACCCCGCGAGGTCGGCCGCGTCCCGAAGGGTCGCGTGCATCGAGGGGCCCGCGTCCAGCACCGGGGCGAGCCAGTGGTGGAAGTGGTTCGCGCCCCCCAGCGCCGCGGGGATGCCGACCCAGCCGCCCACCACCGAGAGCACCGCGAGGATCCACAGGGGCACGGTCATGCTCCCGGGCGACTCGTGCACGTGGACCTCGTGGTGGTCGAAGCGTTCCTTGCCGACGAAGGTCATGAACACCAGGCGGAACATGTAGAAGGCGGTGATCCCCGCCGCCGTGAACCCGAGGAACCACTGGAAGCGGAAGCCGTTCGACCAGGCCTTCCAGAGGATCTCGTCCTTGGAGAAGAAGCCGGCCAGGGGCGGGAGCCCCGCGATGGCCACCGTGGCCACCAGGAACGTCAGGAACGTGTGGGGCATGAGCTTTCGCAGGCCCCCCATCTTGCGCATGTCCTGCTCGCCCCCCATGCCGTGGATCACCGACCCCGAGCCGAGGAACAGGCACGCCTTGAAGAAGGCGTGGGTCATCAGGTGGAAGATCCCGGCCACGTACGCCCCTACGCCCATGGCCGTGAACATGTAGCCGAGCTGGCTCACCGTGGAGTAGGCGAGCACCTTCTTGATGTCGTTCTGCGTCAGGGCGATCGTGCCCGCGAAGAGAGCAGTGAGGGCCCCCACCGTGGCCACCACGGCCATCGAGGTCGGCGCCATGCTGTAGAGCACGTTCGAGCGCCCGATCATGTACACGCCGGCCGTGACCATCGTCGCCGCATGGATGAGCGCCGAGACGGGCGTGGGGCCGGCCATCGCGTCGGGGAGCCAGGTGTAGAGCGGGATCTGCGCGCTCTTGCCGGTGGCGCCCACGAACAGCAGGAGGGTGATGGCGGTTACCAGGCCCCCGCCCACCGCGAGCACCGTCGGCGCCTCCGCCATGACGGTGCGGAAGTCCAGGGTCCCGAACTCCATGAAGATCAGGAACATGCCCAGCAGGAAGCCGAAGTCGCCGATCCGGTTGACGATGAACGCCTTCATGCCGGCGGCGGCCTTGGCGGCGTCCTCGAACCAGAAGCCGATGAGCAGGTAGGAGCACAGCCCCACCCCCTCCCAGCCCACGAACATCACCAGGAAGTTGCTACCCAGCACCAGGGTGAGCATGGCGAAGGAGAACAGGTTGAGGTACGCGAAGTAGCGCGCGTACCCGGGGTCGTGGTGCATGTAGCCGACCGAGTAGACGTGGATCAGGAAGCCCACGCCGGTCACCACGAGGATCATCACGCAGCTCAGCGGGTCGAGGAGGTACCCCAGGTCGATCTTCGTCGAACCCGAGACGATCCACTCGAAGAGCGACTGGGTGAGCACCCGCTCGCCCTCGGGCAGGCCCCGCAGCGTGACGAAACCGCCCGCCGCGACCAGGAACGACAGGAAGATGCTCCCGCACGCCACCCAGTGGACCAGGGGCTTGGGCAGGCGCTTCCCCATCAACCCGTTGACGACCGCCCCGATCATCGGGAAGAAGGGGATGAGCCAGATGTACTGCCAGGTGTGCTCGTGCATCGCAGTTTCCTTCGCTCAGCCCTTGAGCAGATCGACCTCGTCGGCGTGGAGAGTGCCCCGGGTGCGCCACAGGGACACCACGATCGCCAGTCCGATCGCGGCCTCGGCCGCGGCCACCGTCATCACGAAGAACACGTAGAGAAGGCCCTCGGCGCTGTCCAGGTGGTCCGACAGCGCCACGAACGAGAGGTTGACCGCATTGAGCATGACCTCGACGCACATCAGCAGCACGATGACGTTGCGCCGGACCAGGATGCCGATCACCCCCAGGGTGAAGAGCACCGCGGAGAGCGCGAGGGAGTAGGTCAGAGGAATCATGTACGGCTCCGTCTCTGGCGATTCGCGGTCAGCCACCCACACGAGTCGCGGGTCACTCGCAGCGCTTCACCCGTCACAGCTTCTTCTTCGCAAGGGACACGGCCCCGACGAGGCCCACGAGCAGCACCAACGACGCCACCTCGAAGGGGAGCACGTAGGGCCCGAAGAGCTTGTCCGCCAGGAACTCCACGCTCCCCTGCCGGACCAGGGCGTCCTCGGTCATGTCCCCCGCGGCCCCGGTGAGCCGGACGCCCAGGGGCAGGAGCAGGAGCAGGAGGAGCAGCCCCGACAGGAGGACTCCGAAGAGTTTGGGCCCCGAGAAGCGGCTCGGCCCCTCGGACTCCCGCCGCAGGTCGAGGAGCATGATCACGAACACCACCAGCATCGCCACCGCGCCGGCGTAGACCATGAGCTGGATCACGAAGATGAACTCCGCGTGGTGCAGCAGGTAGATCACGGCCAGGGAGATCATCATGCCCACGAGGCCCAGGGCCGAGTGCAGGGGGTTACGGAATCCGAGCACCCCCAGGGCGCCCAGGACCGCCAGGCCCGCCGCGATGAAGAACAGGGCTACCGTCATGGCCCGCGCCTCCTCAATTCTTCGCCAGCACGTCCCGGGTCATGTGGAACTCCTCCCGGGTGTAGCCGCAGAAGTCGTACTGGCGGGTGAGCTCGATGGCGTCCTTGGGGCACGCCTCCTGGCAGTACCCGCAGAAGATGCAGCGGGTCACCTCGACGACGAAGCGCTCCGGAAAACGCCGTCCGTCCGGCGTCTCCTTGGCCTCGACGGTGATGACCTGGGCGGGGCACACCGCCTCGCACAGTCCGCACGCCACGCACTTGAGCGTCCCATTCTCGCTCTTGAGCCGGTGCAGCCCCCGCCAGCGCTCGGAGGGTTCCCGGCGCTCCTCGGGGTACTGGTACGTGACGGGCTTGGTGAAGAACCGCCCCAGGGTGAACGCCAGTCCCTTGAGCAGCGGGGTGATGACAGCCATCTCTCTCCCTCGCGCGCGGGGCCGCTCAGGCCGCCCAGGTCAGGTAGACGCCGGTGACGAAGATGTTGGCCAGGGCGAGCGGCATCAGGACCTTCCACCCGAGCCGCATGATCTGGTCGTACCGGAACCGCGGGAACGTCCCACGCTCCCAGATGAAGAAGAACACCAGGCAGAAGACCTTCAGGAGGAACCAGACCACCTTCGGCACGTACGCCAGAACCCCCGCGTCGTCCCACCCCAGGGGCAGGTGCCACCCCCCGAGGAACAGGCAGGTGGTGATCGCCGCCAGGGAGATCATGTGCGCGTACTCGGCCATGAAGAACATGGCGAACTTCATGCTCGAGTACTCGATGTTGAACCCGCACGCCAGTTCGCTCTCCGCCTCGGGCATGTCGAAGGGCGTGCGGTTGATCTCCGCGAGGCCGCACACGAGGAAGAGGACGAAGGGGAGCCACAGGATGGGCTTGAAGCAGTTCCAGAGCTGCGCCTGCCCGTCCACGATCTGCACCAGCGACAGGCTGGAGCTCACCATGATGACGCTGATGAGGGTCATCCCCAGGGCGAGCTCGTAGCTCACCATCTGGGCCGCGGTGCGCAGGGAGCCGAGCAGCCCGTACCGGTTGTTGGAGGCCCAGCCGCCCAGGAGCACACCGTACTCGCCGATGCTCGCCAGCCCGATGATGTAGAGCAGCGCCACGTTCACGTCGGTGATCCGCAGCTGGATCTCCCGGCCGAACAGGGTCACCGCGTCGCCGAAGGGGATGACGGCCACGATGAGGAGCACGGGGACGATCGAGATCACCGGGGCGAGCACGTAGATGGGCTTGTCCGCGTTGGCGGGGACGATGTCCTCCTTGAAGAAGCCCTTCAGGCCGTCGGCGATGGGCTGGAGCAGGCCGAACGGACCGACCCGGTTGGGCCCGCGGCGCACCTGGATGCGCCCGAGCACCCGGCGCTCCAGCCACGTGGTGTAGGCGACCATGAGCATCAGGACGCCGAAGACCACCACGACCTTGACTGCGCTCTCGATCAGGAAGTCCAGCATGGGATCCTCGCTTCGCTCG
>CAZGRT010000128.1:0-6596 GCA_964528225.1 uncultured Thermodesulfobacteriota bacterium
GCGACTCCAAGGGCGAGGTGATCGAGGACCTCTCGGGCAAGCGCATGTGCTTCGCCGACTTCATCGAGCCCCAATGGTTCATCGGCTACCTGGATCGCGCCAAGGAGGTGAACGCGGCCCGCATGAAGTGAGCCGTCCGACCCCTTCCCGTCGAGAGGGCCTTTCCGACCGCCCGGACGCTCGCCGCACCGGGCGGTCTTCCCTTTCCCGCCCTGGCCGCCGATAGTACCCTGTCGCCCTCCGCCCGGCCTCGGGCCGGGCATTCCACGACGACCCATAGGGGAACCATGCCGCACGACGACCTGACGCAGGGCCGGAGCCTTCACGGCTTCACGGTCCGGAAGATCTCCCCCCTCCCGGATCTCAACTCCACCCTCGTCCAACTCGAACACGAGGGCACCGGCGCCCGGTACCTCCACGTGGCCAACCCCGACGACAACAACCTGTTCGCCGTGGGGTTCCGCACCCCGCCCCTCGACTCCACGGGAGCGCCCCACATCCTGGAGCACACGGTGCTGTGCGGCTCCCGCAAGTACCCGGTGCACGACCCGTTCTTCTCCATGCTCCGGCGGAGCCTGAGCACCTTCATGAACGCCATGACGGCGGACGACTGGACGCTCTACCCCTTCTCCACGCAGAACCGCACCGACTTCTACAACCTCATGGGCGTCTACCTGGACGCGGCGTTCTTCCCGCTCCTGCGGGAGAGGGACTTCCGGCAGGAAGGCCACAGGCTGGAGTTCTCGGACCCCAACGACCCCTCCTCTTCCCTGGTCATCCAGGGCGTGGTGTACAACGAGATGAAGGGGCACATGTCCGACCCCTACTCCCTGCTGGGGACGCGGACGGCCGAGGCGCTCTACCCGACCACCCCGTACAGCCGCAACGCCGGGGGCGAGCCGCGCCACATCCCCGACCTCACCTGGGAGGACCTGCGGGCCTTCCACGCGGCGTGCTACCACCCGAGCAACGCCTACTTCTTCAGCTACGGGGACCTACCCCTGGAGCCGCACCTGGCCTTCGTGCAGAAGGAGGTGCTCGGGGGATTCCGCCGGATCGACCCGAAGACCTCGGTGGGGATGGAGAAGCGGTTCCGGGAGCCCCGGCGCTCGACGGTCGGGTTCCCGCTGGACCCGGGCGAGCCGACCGCCGGGCGGTCCATGGTGCAACTGGCGTGGCTCACGTGCCCGATCACCGACCTGCGCGACACCCTCGGGCTCGACCTGCTCTCCGAACTGCTGCTGGGCAATCCGGCCGCACCCCTGCACAAGGCGCTGCTCGACTCCAAGCTGGGAGCGAACCTGGCCCCCGGCTCCGGCTTCGCCGACGAGAACCGGGAGACCCACTTCGCCGCCGGCCTCCAGGGGACGGAGCCCGACAGGGCCGGAGCCATCGAGGACCTGGTGCTGACCACCCTCGAACGGGTCCGAAGGGACGGGTTCGCACCGGACCGGATCGACGCGGCGATCCAGCAGGTGGAGTTCTCCCATCGCGAGGTGCGAGGAGACCACTACCCCTACGGGCTCTCCCTGCTGTCGCGCCTCATGGGACCGTGGATCCACGGCGCCGACCCCGCCGAGGTGCTCGACCTGGGGAAGTGGCTCGGAGAAATCCGCGCGGCCCGAGCTCGGGGCGACTACTTCGAGCAACTGCTCTCGCGCCAGCTCCTGGACAACCCTCACCGCGTCACCCTGACGCTCCGGCCCGATCCCGAGATGGGCCCCCGGGAGCAGGCGGCCGAACAGCAGCGCGTCCGGGCGCGGGACGATGCGATGGGCGAAGCGGAGCGGGCCCGCCTCGTCGAACTGGCCCGGGAACTGCGGGAGGCGCAGGAGGCCGAGGAGGACGTCTCTGTGCTCCCCACCCTCGAGATCTCCGACATCCCCCGCGGAGAGCGGGAGGTGCCCTGGACCACGGCGGAGCACGAAGGCGTGCCGGTCGTGCGCTTCTCGCAGCCCACCAACGGCATCGGGTACGTGGACACCCAGTTCGACGCGGATGCCCTCGGGGAGGACCTCGTGCCCCTTCTCCCGCTGTTCTGCGCGACGCTGCCCCTGGTGGGGGCGGCCGGCGCCTCCTACACGGAGATGGCGGAGCGGATCGCCGCGGCCACCGGCGGGGTCCGGGCCGGCATCACCTTCCTGGAGGACCCGGAGCGCTCCGGGGCGTTCCGCACGGTGGTCGAGGTCACCGGCAAGGCGCTGCGGGGCAATCAGTCCCGGCTGGGTGCCATCTTGCGCGACCTGCTGGCCGCGCCGGACTTCCAGGACCGGGAGCGCCTCCACACGATCCTCAACCAGCTGCGGGTGAACCTGGAGAACTCCCTGCCGGCCATGGGGCACCGGTACGCGGCCCGGGCGGCGGCGGCAAGCCTCACCCCGTCGGCCCGCCTCAAGGAGCGCTGGTCGGGGATCGAGCACCTGCGCTTCGTCCGGGCCGTCGCGGGGCGAGACCCGGCAGACCTGGGGGACGTGTCCGCCGCCCTTCAGGCCATCTCGGAGCGCCTGCCTTCCCGGGCCGGCACCCAGTGCGCCGTGGCCGCGGACGACAAGCTCCTGCCGGAGATGCGAGACGCGCTGGCGCCGATCGTCGGGGCTCTGCGAGCCGCCCCGGTACCCGGGGCGGCCGGCAGCGCCGACGACTTCCGGGCCCAGCCGATCCGGCTCGGGCTGGCGGCGTCGGTCCCGGTGTCGTTCGTGGCGCGGGTCTTCCCCTGCGTGTCGTTCACCCACCCCGACACGGGCGGGCTCCTCGTGCTCGCCAAGCTCCTCAAGGCGGGGTACCTGCACCGGGAGATCCGGGAGCGCGGCGGCGCCTACGGCGGCATGGCGGGGTACGCGCCCGAATCCGGACTCTTCTCCCTGCTCTCCTACAGGGATCCGCACCTCAGCCGGACCGTGCGGGTGTTCGACGACGCCGCGCGCTGGGCGTCGGAGGGGGGATTCGACGACCGGGAGATCAAGGAGGCGGTCCTCGGCGTGTTCAGCGACCTCGACACGCCGCTCTCGCCCTCGGGCAAGGCCGCCCGGGAGTTCGGGTACTTGCGCCAGGGGCTCACCCGGACCATGCGCCAGAACCTGCGGGAGCAGATCCTCGCCACCGACCGCAGGCGGCTCCGGGATCTGGCGGAGCGGCACCTCGTCGCGGGCCGAGCCCGGAGCTCGCTGGGCGTGGTGTCCAACGAGGAAGCGCTGAAGAGAGCCAACGGGGAGCTCGGGGAAGACGCGTTGGAACTCCAGAGGGTATAGGAAGAGCCACGCCGCCCGTCGGCCGGACGCATCCCCCTAGGCCGCCGTCTCCCGGAAGGCGACCTCGGGGTTCTTCTCGGCCAGCCAGTTCATGGACCACGGGCTCTTGAAGAGCACCACCGGGTGGCCGGACTTGTCCTCGCACCACATCGTGCTCGAGTCACGGTCGATTGCCCGGGGGTCGAGGCCCTCGCCCTCGACCCAGCGCGCGAGCTCGTAGGGCATGCGCTCGAGTTGGGCCGTGACGCCGTACTCGCCCTCGAGGCGGTACTTGAGCACCTCGAACTGGAGCACGCCCACCGCCCCCACCACCGGATCCTTGTCCCCGTGGGGCTGGCGAAAGACCTGGATCGCCCCCTCCTCGCTCAGCTGCTCCAGCCCCTTCTGGAGCTGCTTCTGCTTCAGGGCGTTCTTGATGCGCACCCGGGCGAAGTGCTCGGGCGAGAAGTGCGGCACGCCCTCGAAGCGCAGCTCCCGGCCCTCGGCCAGCGTGTCCCCGATGTGGAGATTGCCCCGGTCGTGGATGCCCACCACGTCCCCGGGGAACGCCTCCTCCACGAGCACCCGCTCCTGGGCCATGAACTGGAGCGGCAGGGCCAGGGTGAGCTCCCGGCCCAGTCGGCTGTGGCGCGCCTTCATGCCCTTGCGGAAATGGCCGGAGCACACCCGCACGAACGCCACCCGGTCCCGGTGCTGCGGGTCCATGTTCGCCTGGATCTTGAAGACGAAGCCGGAAAACCGGGGGTCGTCGGGGGCCACGTCCCCCTGGTCCGACGGCCGCGAGCCCGGCGGCGGCGCCATCTCCAGGAAGTCCGCCAGGAACGGCTCGACCCCGAAGTTGGTCATGGCGCTGCCGAAGAACACCGGCGTGAGCTTCCCGGCCCGCACGCGGTCCGGGTCGAGGGGTTCCCCCGCCCCTTCCAGCAGTTCCACCTCGGAGCGGAAGGCTGCGTAGTCCTCGGGGCTCAGGAGCGCGGCGACCGCCGGGTCCTCCGGCCCGCGCACCTGGGAGGCCACCCGCTTCTGCCCGTGCGCGCCCGCCTCGAACAACCGCACCATCCTTCGCCCCACGTCGTAGACCCCCCGGAACCGCTTCCCCATGCCCAGGGGCCAGTTCACCGGGCAGGCGGCGATGCCGAGCACCTCCTCGATCTCGGTGAGCAGGTCCAGGGGGGGGCGGCCTTCCCGGTCGAGCTTGTTCACGAAGGTGAAGATCGGGATGCCGCGCATGGCGCACACCTTGAACAGCTTGATCGTCTGCGCCTCCACCCCCTTGGCGCAGTCCATGAGCATCACCGCCGCGTCCGCTGCGGTGAGCGTACGGTAGGTGTCCTCGGAGAAGTCCTGGTGGCCCGGCGTGTCCAGGATGTTGATGCGGTACCCGCCGTACTCGAACTGGAGCACGCTCGACGTCACCGAGATGCCGCGCTGCTTTTCGATCTCCATCCAGTCGGAGGTCGCGTGCCGTGCCGCCCGCCGGGCCTTCACCGCGCCAGCGAGGTGGATCGCGCCGCCGTAAAGGAGGAGCTTTTCCGTCAGCGTGGTCTTGCCCGCGTCGGGGTGGGAGATGATCGCGAAGGTCCGCCGCTTCCGCGTCTCCTCGCGCAAGCGGCTCGGGTTTACGTCCATCGTCGCACGGTCCTCCGGTGGCAATCGGGCCGTGCAGGATACGGAACCCGGGGGCGACACGTCCAGGGGGATTGGAGGACAGGGGGATTGGAAGACTCGCAGGGAGGACGTCGAGGGGCGCGGCACTCCGGCAGCGCGCCGCCGGCCGCGGGAGTCGCCCGCCTCAGGCCGGGAGCACGGCGTCCCGGGTGCTCTCCTTCACCCGGTACATGGCCTGGTCCGCGAGGCGGATGAGGGCGAGCTTGCTCTCGGCGTCGTCGGGGAAGGTGGCGACCCCGAAGCTGGCGGTGACCCGGATCCGGTAGCCCTGGTCGGCGAGGAAGTACCCCCCCTTGATCCTCTCCCGGAGGTTGTTGGCCATGGTGAGGGCGCCCTTCTTGTCGGTGTTGGGCAGCACCACCACGAACTCGTCCCCCCCATACCGCGCCGCCACGTCGGTGGAGCGGATGCTCCTGCGGATGACCTGCCCCATCTCGGCCAGGAGCCGGCTCCCCACCAGGTGGCCGTGGGTGTCGTTGATGGCCTTGAAGTAGTCCAGGTCGAGGAAGACCAGCGACAGGGCGGTCCCGTAACGCCGCGCCCGGTCGGTCTCGTAGTCCAGGAACTCCAGGAGGTGCCGGGCGTTGTAGAGCCCGGTCAGGTCGTCGGTGTGCACCAGCTCGTGCACCTTCTCGAAGTAGCGGGCGTTCTCGATGGCGATCGCGGCGTAGTCGGCGATCGTCGAGAGGATCTTCAGGTCCGCCTCGGAGAACTCCCCCTCGTCGAGGTTGTTGAGCAGTTCCACCACGCCGAGGACCCGGTTCTTGCTCTTCAGCGGGACGCAGACGATGGAGCGCGTGGTGAAGGCCGTGGCCTCGTCCACCTTGACGGCGAACCTCGGGTCCGCCGAGACGTCGGGGATGAGCAGGGGTTCCCCGTGAAGGGCCACCCATCCGGCGATGCCCTCCCCCCGGCGAAGACGGATTCCCTTCACGCGGTCGGCCGCGGGAGAGACCGCGATCTCGAAGGTCAGGTCCCCCGTCTCGTCGTCGACCAGGAGGAGGGACCAGTTCTTCGGGCGCAGGAGCAGGCTGACCTTCTCCATGATCGCGCTCAGCACCTCGCGCAGGTCGAGCGTGGAGGTGAGGGCCTTGCCGATCTCCACCAACGTCTCCAGTTCCTCCGTGCGCCGCCCCAGGAGGGCGAGGAGGTTCTGGTCGGTCTCTCGCTTCATCGGGATGCTTGCCATTGCTTTAGAAACGGGCCTCTTCTACGGGAGCGCGCCTTGCACCGCCATATCTCTTCGGCTAGTATGGCCCAACTTTTTAGGGGGCGAGCGATAAAGTCGCGAGGGGCTGATCATGCGGATCGCCTGCAGCCGCTGCCAGACGAATTACGAAGTGCCGGACGAGAAGCTCAGCCGTGGAGCGGTGAAGGTCCGCTGCTCCAAGTGTGGGCATACGTTTGCGGTCCGTACCCGGCCTACTGCCGAAGAATCCGAACCGACGTTCCCAAGTCCCGACCGAGCCGACCCCTTCGGCCCGGGTGCCGGGCTCGAACGCGCGGGCGGGTCCGGCTCCGAGGAAGTACCGGCTCCTCCCCAGGAAGCCCGCTTCGAGGACTTCGATTTCCGCAGCTTCCAGGAACAGCCCGAAGCAGGACCGGGGGAGTCGGAGGCCGAGGAGGCGGGAGAAGGCCTCGCGGAGGCACCCCTCGAAGGGCTCCAGGACAACACGGTGC
>CAZGRT010000129.1:0-6482 GCA_964528225.1 uncultured Thermodesulfobacteriota bacterium
GGAAGTTCATCGCCACGGCCTTCCTCGCCATGGCGAGGTCGCCGGAGAAGCAATGGAAGATCCCCCCGGTCTCGGAGGCCCTCTCTTCGGCGAGGATGGCCAGGACCTCGTCGTGGGCCGCCCGGTCGTGGACGATGACGGGGAGGCTCCGTCGCCGCGCGAGGCGGATCTGCTCCCGGAAAGCGGTCCGCTGGGCATCCCGGGGGGACCGGTCGCGGTAGAAGTCGAGACCGGTCTCCCCCCAGGCCACCACCTTGGACGATCGGGCCAGGTCGGCGAGGTCGTCGAGCACCCCGGCCGTGAGGCCCGCGGCGTCGTGGGGGTGCACCCCCACCGTCGCCCACACCCCGTCGTGGGCCTGGGCCAAGGCAACCGCCGCCCGACTGTCCGACGGGTCCACACCGACGGTGATGACCGCGCCCACCCCCGCGTCCCGGGCCCTGCGCAGCACGCCCGGGACGTCTTCGCGCAACCCCTCGAAGGTAAGATGGGCGTGGGTATCGACGATCACGCCCGCTCGATCCGGGGGAAGAGGCTCTCGCCCCGCTCGGTCTGGGCCCCCGCCGGCAGGCCGCCCCACCCCTCGAGTTCCTCCAACCGCCCCTCGTCGGCGCTCCGCCCGATGCCCAAGCGGCGCCAGATCTCTCGCCCGGTCTTCGGCAGGAACGGGAAGACCAGCAGCCCGATGGCCCGCAGCGACTCGCAGGCGTTGTAGAGCACGTGGTCGAGCCGCCGGGCCCCCTCCGGCTGCTTCGCCAGGGTCCAGGGAGCCGTGGTGTCGACGTAGCGATTCACCAGCCCGATGAAGCCCCAGATGGCGGTCAGGGCCTTGTGGAACGCCAACTCCGCCATGGCCTGCTCCACGGCCTGCAGCACCTCGGCGAGCTTGTCGCGGAGTTCCTCGTCCACGGCCTCGGACCCGAAGGAGACGACGCTCGGCACGATGCCGGCGCGGTAGCGGTCGAGCATGGCCAGGACCCGGGAGGCGAGGTTCCCCAAGTCGTTGGCGAGGTCCGAGTTGATCCTATGGACCAGGGCGTCGCGGCTGAAGTCCCCGTCGAGCCCGAAGGGCACCTCCCGGAGGAGGAAGTACCGGAAGGCGTCCACCCCGTACTCCTGGGCCATGGCGGCGGGGTCCACCACGTTGCCGAGGCTCTTGGACATCTTCTTCCCCTCCACGGTCCACCAACCGTGGGCGAAGACCCTCTTGGGCAGGGGAAGTCCGGCGCTCAGGAGGAACGTGGGCCAGTACACCGTGTGGAACCGAAGGATGTCCTTGCCGATCACGTGCACGTCCGCGGGCCAGAACTTCCCGAAAGACTCGGCGTGGTCCGGGAACCCGACGCCCGTGATGTAGTTGGTCAGGGCGTCGAACCAGACGTACACCACGTGCTTGGGGTCCGCGGGGACCGGAATGCCCCACGAGAAGCTCGCCCTCGAGATCGAGAGGTCTCGCAACCCCTCCCGGATGAAGGACACGATCTCGTTGCGCCGGCTCACGGGCTGGATGAAGTCCGGGTTCTCTTCGATGTGGCGCAGCAGCGCATCCTGGTGGCGCGACATGCGGAAGAAGTAGCTCGGCTCCTTGAGGCGCTCCGTGGGCCGGTGACAGTCGGGGCAGTTCCCCTCCAGCAACTGGCTCTCGGGCCAGAAGGTCTCGCAGGGGGTGCAGTACCAGTCCTCGTACTCCCCCAGGTACACGTCGCCCCGAGCTTCGATGCGGCGGAACAGCTCGCTCACCGAGCGGCGGTGGTCCGCCTCGGTGGTTCGGACGAAGCGCGTGTTCGAGATCTCCAGCAACTCCCAGAGCTTCTGGAAGCGCGTCACGACCCGGTCGGCGAGGTCGATGGGCTTCTCGCCCCGCTCCGCCGCGGCCTTCTCGACCTTCTGGCCGTGCTCGTCGGTGCCTGTCAGGAAGAACACGTCGCATCCCGCCGCCCTCTTGTATCGAGCGAGCGCGTCGCAGGCCACCGTGGTGTAGGCGTGGCCGATGTGCGGGACGTCGTTGACGTAGTAGATGGGCGTCGTGACGTAGAAGGTCTCAGCCATCGGTCTTCCTCCCGGTCGCCTGGGGGCCCTTCCTGCGTCGGCGGTTTCGTCGGCGGCGCCCCTCGGCCGGACGGGGTGCCGGGGCAGCCTCACCCGGGGTCGGCGGTGCCCCCGCCTGGCCCGCATGGGCGGGTGTCGGCTCCCTCCTGGACTCCCGCGCCGGCGGCGCGACGGGGCGGTCCTTTTCCGCGGCCGGGGCCTGCGGTGCCTCCGGCGGCGGCCGCCCCTGGTACTCGTCTACGGTGATCTCGAACTCCCCTCGCTCCCCCAGGACCACGAACGTCCCCTCCAGGACGTTCCTCCGCACCACCTTGCCCGCGCCCCGCGGCGTCTCCACCCTCTTGCCGAGCTTGGGAATGTCTCGGCCCAGGTGGCGGTACATGGGGTACTCGTAGCCCAGGCAGCACATGAGACGCCCGCAGATCCCCGAGATCTTGCTCGGGTTGAGGGAGACGTTCTGGTCCTTGGCCATCTTCACGCTGATCGGGGCGAAGTCCGCGAGCCAGGTCGCACAGCAGAGCTCGCGCCCACAGCACCCGACGCCTCCGACCATCTTCGCTTCGTCGCGCACCCCGATCTGGCGCATCTCGATGCGCGTGTGGAACTGGCGCGCCAGGTCGCGCACCAGGTCCCGGAAGTCGACCCGGCTCTCCGACGTGAAGTAGAAGACCGCCTTGGATCCGTCGAACAGGTACTCCACGTCCACCAGCTTCATGGGCAGGCGGGCCTGCCGGATGCGCTCCAGGCAGAACTGGTAGGCGTACCCCTCCAGCTCGCAGTTCTGCTCGTAGCGGAGGATGTCCCGGTCCTCGGCCCGCCGCAGCACCTTCTTCAGGGGTTGCGGGGGCGGGCTCTCCGGCTCCCGGGGCGGTCCCACCACCTGGCCGAGTGCCATGCCTCGCTCCGTCTCCACCACGACCCACTCGTCCGCGGCGCACTCCACCCCCGCGGCGTCGAAGGAGTAGACGCGGCACGCGGTCTTGAAACGAACCCCGATCACTCTCACAGCGATTCTTCCCACGGCGTGGCCAGGGCCCCCAGCAGCAGGGCATCCAGGGCCAGCTCGGCGTTCACGTTCTGTTCCACCAGTTCCCGAACCCGCAGTACCGCGCTCAGCCCCCGGAGGGCGTCTTCCTGCACCCTGCCGTTCAGAGCGCCCTCCCGCACCCGTCGTTCGAGAAACCTCTCGAGGGCATCGAGGCGCAGGGCGAGTCCCGCCTTCTCCGCGGCCCAGCGCGCTGCCAGGCCCAACCGGTCCACCGCCCCCCCCGAGCACCAGCACTCCCAGGCCTCCGCCGCCTCGCGCTCCACCGAGGCGAAGGTCTCCGGCGCCTGCCCCCGCACGAGACCCGGGCACCCCCCCGACACCCCCGCCATGGTCTCCGCGACCTCCGGGGCCACCCCGTCGGACTCGAGCAGACGCGCCACCAAGTCCTCGGCAATCGGGTCGAACCGCAAGGACTGGCAGCGGGAGACCAGCGTCGGGAGGAGTTGGTTCCTGTGGTGCGCGAGCAGGACGAGGTGGGTGCCCGCCGGCGGCTCCTCCAGGGTCTTGAGGAGCGCGTTGGCGGCCTCGCGCGTCATCCGGGACGAGTCGCGGATTATAGCAACCTTGCGGCCCCTTTCAAAGGCTTGGTACGAAAGGGTTTCCTGCAGCCGCCGGACTGCCGCGATGGGGATGGAGGCGCCCTCGGGAACCACGAGGTGGAGGTCGGGGTGGGACCCCGCCTCCGCTTTCCGGCACGCGGCACAGACTCCGCACGCCGTCCCGGGCTCGGCCCGCTCCGAACCGGCGCACAGCAGCACCTTCGCCGCCGCCTTCGCGACCGCCTCCTTCCCAACCCCCTCGGGCCCCCAGAAGAGGTAGGCGTGGGGGACGCGGTCCGAGGCAAGCGCCCTGCGCAGAACTCGCAGCGGCCGTTCGTGCCCGAGGATCGAGGAGAACGCCATGGCCGACCCGGTCAGCGCCGGACTGGAGGAAGCCGGACCCTCATGGTGTCCCCGCCGCCTCTCCGAACAGATCCGCCACCGTCTCCCACACCCGTGCGGCCACGGCCTCGGGGTCGCCCACCGCGTCCACGACCCGCACGCGGTTCGGGACGGCCGCGGCGATCGCCCGGTAGCCCTCCCGCACCCTCTCGTGGAACGCGACGGTTTCCACCTCGAAGCGTTCCTCCCGCGGTGCGGTGCTGCGGCTCTGGCGTTCCAGGGAGCGGGTCACGCCCTCCTCCGGAGGCAGGTCGAGCACCACGGTCCGATCCGGCCAGAGGCCGGTGGTGGCGAGGCCGTTGAGTTCCCGGATCAGGTCCAGGCCCAGGCCCCGACCCCAGCCCTGGTATGCCTCGGTGGCGTCCGCGTACCGGTCGCACAGCACCACGCGCCCCGCCTCCAGAGCCGGCCGGATCACGGTCTCCACATGGTGGGCGCGGTCCGCGGCGTAGAGGAACAACTCCGCGAGCGGGCTCGGGGGGTCCTCGCTCACCCGAACCAGCAGTTCCCGGATCCTGCGGCCGAGCGTGCTGCCCCCGGGCTCGCGGGTGACGAGCACCGGCCGGCCGGCGGCCTCGAGCCGGGTCGCGAGCCGCGAGAGCTGGGTGCTCTTCCCGCTGCCCTCGCCCCCCTCCAGGGTCACGAACGCCGCCCTCGTCACCGGCGGTCCGCCTCCAGGTCCCAGAACTCCCGCTTGGAGGGCCGGCTCATGAGGTCGATCACGGCCCGGCGGGGATCCTTCCCCTCCCGAAGCACCCTCCGCACCTCGGAAGCGATGGGCACCTCCACGCCGCAGCGCTCGGCTAGGCCCACCGCCGCCTCGCAGGTCTGCACCCCCTCGGCCACGGCCGTCATGGAGGCCAGGATCGCGTCGAGTTTCTCGCCCCGGCCGAGCCGCACGCCCACGGTCCGGTTGCGGGAGAGGTCGCCGGTGCAGGTGAGGACCAGGTCCCCCATGCCGGCCAGGCCGAGGAACGTCAGCGGTTTGGCCCCCAGGGCGACGCCGAGCCGACTGATCTCCGCCAGGCCCCGCGTGATCAGGGCCGCGCGGCTGTTGTGTCCGAAGCCCAGACCGTCCGAAATGCCCGCCGCGAGCGCCACGACGTTCTTGAGGGCGCCCCCGAGCTCGACCCCGGTCACGTCGTCGAGGGTATACACGCGGAAGGTGGGGCCGGAGAAGAGATCCTGGAGGAATGCCGCGTCCTCCGGGGTCGCGCTCGCCAGACTCACCGCCGTGGGCACACCCCGGGCCACCTCCGCCGCGAAGGACGGCCCGGAGAGAGCCGACACCCGGCCGGCAGCACCCGGCGGGAGCACTTCCCCCAGAACCTCGTGCATGAGCCGCAGCGTGCCGTTCTCGATGCCCTTGGACGCGCTCACGACCCGCACGCCGTCCCCGAGATGCGGGGCCGCCCGTCCCATCACGCGGCGGACCACCTGGCTGGGGCTCACGCTCACCACGACGTCAGCCCCCTCGACCACGGCCCCGAGGTCCGCCGACGGCCGCACGCCATCGTGGAGGCGGTGCCCCGGGAGATACACGCGATTCTCCCGGCTCCCGGCCATCTCCGCCGCGAGGTCTTCTTCGTAGACCCACAGGGCGACGCTCCCGGTCTTCCGCGCCAGGAGGTCCGCCAGCGCAGTCCCCCAGGCCCCACCGCCCACCACGGCCACAGCCGGGACGCTCACCGCCGCGCCCCCGCCGCCGGGACCGGCTGCACGCCGAGCACCTCGTCCGGGATTTCCACCGGCCGCGCGTCGAACCACAGGCCCTCGAGGTCGTAGAAGGCTCGCAGATCCTCGTAGAACACGTGGACCACCCACTCTCCGAAGTCGATCAGCGCCCAGCGCCCCTCGCGCACCCCTTCCACGCCCAGCGGCCGGATGCCCCTATCCTTCATGGCCTCGACCACCGCCTCCGCGATGCTCTGCACGCGTCGGTCCGACGAGCCGCTGGCGATCAGGAAGTAGTCCGTGAAACTCGACAGTCCCCGCACGTCGAGGACCCGCAGGTCGCCGGCCTTCCGGTCGGCCGCGGCCTTTGCGCACGCGAACACGTTCTCCAGCGCGGAAGTTTCCGTCATCCTCGACTCCCTGCGAACCAGTGGGCGTTGTCCCGAGCGAGGGCCTCGAGCGCCGGCCGGATCGGCTCGGGCACGAGATACCGGATCGAGCACCCCCGGGCGAGCGCCCGGCGGACCTGCGTGGACGAGATGTCGAGCAGGGTGATGTCCACCAGGCGCACCTGTCGGCCGCTCCGGTGGCGGAGCCCCTCGGCGGTGGCGGAGAAGTCGTCGGCCAGGCCCCGGGGGGCAACCAAGGGGCCGGCGCCGGGGGGCCGGCGCATCACGGCCACGTTCGCCAACCGGAACAGGTCGGCGTACCGATGCCACGTGTGCACCTCGCGGTAGGCGTCCGCGCCCATCAGGAACCAGAGTTCCCCT
>CAZGRT010000130.1:0-3446 GCA_964528225.1 uncultured Thermodesulfobacteriota bacterium
GTGGGTGCCGCCCTCGGGCTCGGGGGATACAGGCCGGCCCTGGCCGTGATCGACAGCGTCGTGGGGCTGGAAGCCGACGCCTCGGAAAGCGCGGAGCCGACCCCGTTCCTGCGGGCGCGAACGGTGCTCGGGTTCCGGGGCACGGCCGTGAGCTCCCTGCGGAGCGACCCCGGGGAGGCCGTGGTGCCGCTGGGCACGGTGCGCTGGGAGGGGATGAGCGGCGCGATCGAGTGGCCGGGGGATGCGCGGGCCGCCGGCACGCTGGAGTCCCCCGGGTTCAGCCTCGCGGCGGAGGGGTCGGACGTCCGGCTGCAGGCGCTCGAGGCCTCCTTCGACCTCCACCGCGGGGTGGAAGGCCTGGTGCTGGGCGACTACTCCGTCTCCGCGGGCCGGATGGCCGGCTCGTGGGCGGAGGGAGGCTCCTTCTCCCTCGACGGGCTGACCGCCAAGACCTCGGCCTTCGCCGCCGGAGAAGTCGTGCACGGGAGCACGTCGCTGGCGGTGGAAGCCATCGCCGCCGGGGGCGAGACCTTCGGGCCCGCCTCCCTCGAGCTCGCGGTGCGGAACCTGGACGCCCGCTCGGTGGCACGCTGGCAGGCCCTGGGAGGCGAGATGCAGCGCCTGGCCGAGGACCCGGAGGCGCTGACGGCCCTCCTGGAGCGGGAGGGCCGGGCCCTGGCCCCAGCCCTGCTCGCCCGGTCGCCCGAGGTGGAGATCACCGCCCTGCGCTTCCGGGGACCCGCGGGGGAGGTCTCGGCCCGCGCGGGCGTGAGCTTCGACGGCGGGGGCCCTGTGGACCTGGACGCGCCCCGGACCCTGCTGCCCCGCATCCGGGCCCAGGCCGAGGCGAAGGTGCCCGCGGCCCTGGCTCTTCGCCTGGCGCTCCCCCCGGGGGAGCGCCAGGTGGCGGCCCAGGAAGCCGCAGGCCGATGGCGGGCGCGGAGTCCCGAGGAGCGCGCGCAGGGCGTCGAGAAGGCAGCCGCGCAGTTCCTCGAGGGCCTCGTGGCCCAGGGGCTCCTCGAGTTCGACGCCGGGTACTACGCCGTGGCGGCCCGTTGGGCGGAGGGCCGCCTCGCCGTGAACGGCATGCCGATCCCCCTGCCCTAGCCCTGGCTGGCCGGCCGGGGCCACCAGCCGGGAGGATACGCCCGAAAAGCACGCGGCCCGCTCTCCGCGGGCCGCGTGGGCCGATCCTGGACTCCCGGGGGGAGGGCCGTCAGGCGTCGTACAGGGTCCAGATGCCGCAGGGGCAGACCCCGGCGCAAAACCCGCACCCGATGCACCGCTCCTCGTCGACCACGTACTCGTAGTCCCCGCCGGGGAGTTCCTTCCGTTCGATCGCCCCCCAGTAGCAGGTCGCCTCGCACAGGTGGCAGTCGCGGCAGCTGGCGCAGGACATGCACTTGCCGCCCTCCCCGGAGCACGACCGCGACAGGTCGGTCTGGCGCGAGCGCTCGTAGTACTGGAACTTGATCCGCTCGTAGGGAATGACCCGCTTGGTGTCCTCCTCGTACTCGGTCTTCGAGAGCAGGGAGTGGACGTACCGGGCCGCCCGGAGCCCCGAGCCGATGGCGTTGGTGATGAGGCCGGGCTGCGCCACGTCGCCGATGGCGAAGACCTTGGGGTCGGTGCTCCGCCCGGCCGTGTCCACCCGCACGAAGCCCCGCTCCAGGTCCACGTCCGGGGGCAGGTAGTTCAGCTCGGGCGTCTCGCCGATGGAGATCAAGACCGCGTCCGCGGCGATCGACGTGCCGTCCTTGAAGTGGAGCCGCTTGCCCTCGTGGTCGTAGCGCTCCGTGAACTTGGGGTACAGGATCTCCGCGCCCCGGGCCCGGGCCATCTTCTGCTCCTTGCCGAAGGAGGCGGGCTTCTGGATGTCCACCGCGGTCACGGTCTTGGCCCCGCAGTTGAAGGCCTCGATGCAGATGTCCATGCCCACGTTGCCCGCGCCGATGACCACGACGTCCTTGCCCGTCAGGTCCATGGGGTTGCGGGCGTTGACCTCCTTGAGGAACACGATGCCCGGGATGACGCGGTCGTAGCCCGGGAACGGGATCACCCGGGGGGAGTGGCAGCCGGTGGCCAGCACCACCACGTCGTGGGTCTCCCAGATCTCCCGGTACTTCTCCTTGTCGACGTCGCAGCCGGTGTGGACCTCGATGCCCAGGTCGGTGAAGCGGTCGATCTCCTTCTGGAGGATCTCCCGGGGCAGGCGGTCCTCCGGGATGCAGTAGTAGATCTTGCCCCCAAGCCGCTCCTCCCGCTCGTACAGGCTCACCCCGTACCCCCGCAGCGCCAGCTGGTAGGCGGCGGACATCCCCGCCGGGCCCGCGCCGAGCACGGCCACGCGCTCGGGCCGGGAGGGAGCCGGAGCCGGGGCCGGGCGGTCCAGACTGAGGCGCCCGAGGAAGGAGACGTCCACGGGGTCGCGGAAGTGGAGCTGCCGCGAGCAGGCGTCCATGCACAGGTTGGGGCAGACGTAGCCGCACACCGTGCCCGGGAACGGCGAGTACTGGAGCACCAGGTCCAGGGCCTCGGCCTCGTGGCCCTCCCGCAGGAGGCGCGCCCGTTCGTGGGTGGGGATGCCAGTGGGGCAGTAGCCCGCGCAGGGCGGCGCGTACTGGTTGTTGTCCCACACCGGGACCTGACGCCGGTTCTCGCCGTTCGTGACGAAGGGCAGGATCGTGGTCTCGCCCTCCAGGTAGTCGGCGAAGATCCCGCCCTGGCCGACCCCCTTGTCCCAGACCGTCCGCCGGAACGCCGCCATGGGCATCCGCTTGCCGGCCAGCTTCTTCTCGCGCTCGTCCGGGGTCAGCGCCACGATCTTGCGCCAGTCGTCGCGGCTCCGCGTGAGCGACTGGTAGAAGCTCATCCGGTCCACGGCCTTGAGGAAGGGCTTCATGTGGCGGGTCAGCCACTCCCAGTCGGCGTCGGTGCACTCGGTCACCCGGACGTCGTCCTCGCACACGCCCTTCACGGGCCCGCGGAAGTAGACCGTGCCGCCCACCATGCCCACGCAGGGCCGGTAGCCGAGGATGTTGTCGGGGTTGCGCGGGTTCACGCCGCACACCACCGCAATACCCCCCGCCTTGAACTCGGCGAAGGAGTCCCCGACGTCCCGGAAGTACCAGGACTGGATCGGCTCGAAGCGGGGGTTGAACTTGGTCAGGGTGTCGCAGCGGGCCCCGCCGCCCCCCTGGACGTAGAGCCTGCCCTGGGCGCCCGCGTTGTGGGCCCCGTTGGCGACGTCGCCGAGCACCGTGATGACCGCGCCGGTGTTGAGCCAGCCCACGTCGTCGGACGTGGACCCCTCCACCACGATCTCGGTCCCCATCATGCCCATGCCGCCGAGGCGCTGCCCCACGGCGCCGGTCACGCGCATCTTCACCGGCTCGCCCCGGGGCCAGATCCGCCCGCCGATCCCGTGCTGCCCGTCCGCGGTGACC
>CAZGRT010000131.1:0-2686 GCA_964528225.1 uncultured Thermodesulfobacteriota bacterium
GGTGGAGGAAGTCGGGCGCGCCTCCCGCCGCGGTCAGCGGGTAGCGGGGAGGCACCGCCTCCTCGTCCCGGGAGGGCCCCGGCTCCCGGTCGGGCCGGGGGGGAAGCTCCGAGAGGGAGCCGACCGCGAGGGGCTCGTACACTTCCAGGGCTTCCCCCCGGGGCGGGAACCCCCGGGCGGCGAGGCGGCTCTGGCGGTCCTCGAAGCACGCCTCCTCCAGCTCCGAGTCCACGTCGCGCATCAGGGCTTCCACGAGCCGCGCGTAGAGGGCCGGAGCGGAGCGCGCCGCCGAGGCGAGGATCGAGCGGACCGTGGGCTCCGCCTTCTCGCTCGCCGACAGGTAGTAGCGTCCCTCCAGCGTGAAGGGGGCCCGCCCCGGAGCCTCCTGGAGCGGGTCCTCCTCGTCGTCGCTCATGCGGACCCGGGCGACCTGCCCCAGCAGGAGCGTCCACGTGGAGAGGTCGAGGTGGCGCAGCCAACGCTCCAGCGCCTCGCCCCCGCAGGTCTCGAAGCGCTCCAGCCAGGGGAGGACCCGGTCGGGGCGCAGGCGATCCTTCCGCCACAGTTCGAGGTCGAGGGCGAACTCCACCTGCTCGCTCCGGGCGTGGGCGAGCACGGTCGGCACGTTGTCGGGGTCGAGCCCCTTCAGCGTGAAGTAGAACTCCTCCGCGGGCATGAGCGCGACCAGCGCCCCCAGATTGCCCGACCCCAGCAGGCGCGCCTCGCGCTCCCGCCCCTGCAGGGAGAGCACCTCGTCGACCTCCCGTCGGAGGGGGGCAAGCGCGACGGTGGCCGGGGGCGGGGAACGGTCTTCGGGCATGGAGAGCCTCCCTCGGGAGCGTCGTCCGGTCCGCGCGGAGGGTAGCACGGGTGTCCTCGGGGCTTCCAGGAGCCCAAGGGGACGCCGCGCCGTGTTGCCCGCCGATCTGCCGTCCCGTACCATGGCGCCGTCGGCCGGCTTCCAAAGGAGGTGCCCGTGATCTCGATGAGACCCCTGCTCGCTGCGGCGTTCGCGTGGTTCCTGCTCTGGGCGAGCGGGGCCGCGGCGGCCTCCGGAAGCCTCGAGGGCCTGGGGGCAGAGCACCGCCTCGCCAATGGGCTCACCGTGCTCGTCCTGCCCCGGCCGTCTTCCCCGACCGTGAGCCTCCAGATGACGTTCCGGGTGGGCGGTGTGGACGAGCCGGCGGGCGGGACCGGGGTGGCGCACCTCCTCGAACACATGCTCTTCAAAGGCACCCGCACGCTGGGTACGGTCGACTGGGAGCGCGAGCGCGAGGTGCTCGACGCCATCGAGGCCGCCGGACGGGCCCTGGACCGGGAGCGCCGGAAGGGCGCGCAGGCCGACCCGGAGCGGGTAGAGGACTTGCGCCGGAGGCTGGGAGAGCTGCAGGAGGCCCACAGGCCCCTGGTCGTGAAGGACGAGATCGACGGGCTGTACGCGCGGCAGGGAGCGGTCGGGTTCAACGCGTCCACCAGCGCCGACCTCACGAGCTACACGGTCAGGCTTCCGTCGAACCGCGTGGAGCTCTGGGCGCGCATCGAGTCGGAGCGGATGCGGGACCCGGTGCTCCGCGAGTACTACCTCGAACGAGAGGTCGTGCTCGAGGAGAGGGCCCAGCGCTTCGGCGCGGACCCCGCGGGAGTCCTCTACGAGGCGTTCCTGTCCACCGCCTTCGCCGCCCACCCCTACCGCGACCCGATCATCGGTTGGCCCTCGGACCTGGAGACCCTCGACATCGCGGAGACCCGCGCCTTCTACCAGCGGCACTACGGGCCCGACAACTGCGTCGTGGCCGCCGTGGGCGACGTGGAGCCCGCGGCGTTCTTCGCTCTGATGGAGCGGTACTTCGGGTCGATCCCCCCCCGGGGCGGAGAGCCCCGGGCTCCCACGGTGGAACCTGCCCAGCGGGGGCCCAAGCGGGTGGAGGTTCTCTTCGACGCGGAGCCCCGTCTGATCGTGGCGTTCCACAAGCCGACCCTGCCGCACCGGCACGACTACGTGTTCGACGTCATCGACGCCGTGCTGAGCGACGGGCGCTCCTCTCGCCTCGTGCGGGAGCTCGTGGACCGCAGGCGGCTGGTGTCGTCGGTGAGCGTGGCCGCGAGCATCCCCGGCTCCCGCTACCCGAACCTCTTCGTCGTGTTCGCGACTCCGGTGGAGGGCGTGGCGCCGGAGGAGGTGGAAGCCGCCGTGGAGGAGCAGCTGCGCCGGCTGGGCGAGGAGCCACCCGATCCCGAGGAGCTCGCCAAGGTGATCCGGCGCCTGGAAGCCGCGCGCGTCCGCGCACTCCTGTCCAACGCCGGCCTCGCCGCCCAGTTGGCCTACTTCCAGGCGGTGGCGGGGGACTGGCGCTACCTCGAGCGGCACTCGTCGGTGCTCGCCACCGTGACGCCGGAGGAGGTCTCCGAAGTCGCGAGGACCTACTTCACGCCCGAGAACCGGACGGTGGCGGTCCTGCGGCCGAGGGGAGGTGGCTCGTGAGGCTGCGCCGTCTCTGGCTGGCCGGCGTGGCCCTTTCGTGCCTCGCCTGCACCGCGGCGCGGGGGCCGGACCCCCGGACGGCGACGTTCCCCCCCGTGCGCTTCGACCCGCCGCCCATGGAAGAGGCTGCGCTCTCGGGGGGAGTGAAGGTCTTCCTCCTGGAGGACCGGACCGTCCCGCTGGTGCGGGTCTACCTGGCCTTTC
>CAZGRT010000132.1:0-2908 GCA_964528225.1 uncultured Thermodesulfobacteriota bacterium
CGAGGCTGATGGTGTCGCCCTTGGTGACGAAGACGAACTGCTGGCCGGCCTTCAGGCGGAGGCGCTCGCGGACCGCCTTCGGGGTGCAGATCGGTCGCTTCGCCGTCAGGGTCGCCGCGGGCATGTTCTTACCTCCCCTAGTTTGATGAAGAAACTCGTAATCTGGCGCGAACCCGGCCGCAAGGGCGCTGGTCCGCGGCCGCCAACACCGACCGTCCAGGTTGCGTCTCAGGGCGCCCCGGTCCCCCGGTTCCCGAACCCCTCCCGCTCCTCCTCCAGGATCTGCAGGAACGCCTGGGCGGCCGGAGAGAGGCCGCCGCCGTCGAGGTAGGCGGTGTAGACCTGCAGGGCCATGTCCTGGTCGCGGACGGGGATGACCCGGATGCGGCCCTCGGCGAGCTCCTGGGCGACGGCGGAGCGCACGAGGAAGCTCACGCCCTCTCCCTTCTCCACCATGTCCTTGATGAACTCGAGGTTGCCCGTCTCCACGAGCACGTTCGGGGAGAGGCCCCGGCGCCCGAAGAGCTCACGCACCAGGGCGTGGGTGCTCGACCCCTCCTCCTTGAGCACGATGAGCTCCCCCTCCAGCTCGGCGAAGGCCACGCCGGCCTTGCGGCGCGCCAGGGGGTGGTCCGGGGCGGCGAAGAGCACCACCTCCTCCCGCCGGAAGGGCAGGAAGGCGAGCCCCTTCACCTCCTCGGAGAGGGCGACCACCGCGAGCTCGTTCTTGAGCTCCAGCAGGCTTCGGCAAACGTCCAGCGAGCTCCCTTCGTCGAGGATGACCTTGATCTCCGGGTACGCGGCCCGGAAGCGGCTGATGAGGCTCGGCATGAGGTAGCGGGCGTAGGTCTTGGTGGTGCCGATCTTGAGGAGCCCGCGCTTGAGCTCCCGCACCTCGGCCACCAGGCGCTCCATGCGCTTCTCCAACTCGAAGACCTCCCGGGCCTGCTGGAACAGCAGCGCGCCGGCCTCGGAGAGCACCATGCGCCGGCCCCGCTTCTTGAAGAGCTTGATCTCGAGGGCCTCCTCCAGGGCGCGGATCTGGCCGGTGATCGCCGGCTGGGTGACGCACAGGTTGCGGGCCGCCTGGGAGAAGTTCTGGCAGCGGGCCGCCTCGCAGAAGGCTCGGAGCTGGTTGAAGTTGAGCACGGGACCCCCGGCGGCTAGACTCAAAGTTTTGCTGATGGATAGCATAAACTTATATGAATTGACCACACCCGGGGCGCCTTCTAGACTCCGGCCACACTCCGAAGAATTAGGCATCTTCGCCCCTCCACACTCGAAGCAGCAGGAGGTTTCCAATGGATCTACGCGATTTCATTGACATGTGCGAGAAGGAAGGAGACCTCAAGCGGGTCACCGCCGAGGTGGACTGGAACCTCGAGATGTCCCACCTCGCGAAGCTCGTGGAGGAACGGGACGGGCCGTCGCTGCTCTTCGAGAAGGTCAAGGGCTGCAAGGGACGGGTCATGTTCGGCGCGTACAGCAACACCAAGCGGCTCGCCAAGGTGCTCGGGCGCCCGGCGAACACGTCCATGTGCGAATTGAGCCGGGCCTGGATGGAGCAGTCCATCGGCGAGGTGATCCGCAAGCGGGAGGTGGAGACCGGGCCGATCTTCGAGAACGTTATCGAGGGCGACGCGGTCAACGTGCTCGAGCTGCCCTCGCCCAAGTTCTACGAGAAGGACGGCGGCCGGTTCATCGGCACCGCGTGCTTCATGGTGGTGCGGGACCCCGAGACCGGCGAGATCAACCTGGGCACCTACCGGAGCCAGGTGCTCGACGAGAAGACCGTGGGCGCCCAGATCCTCAAGGGCAAGCGCGGTGACCGGATCCTGCAGAAGTACCGCAAGCAGGGCAAGAAGATGCCGATCTGCGTGGTGGTGGGGTGCGACCCGCTCCTCATGCTGGCCGGCAGCGCCATGGTGGAGAACGCCGACGAGTACGACGTGGTGGGCACCCTGCGCGGGGAACCGGTCGAGGTGGTCAAGGCTCCCCTCACCGGCCTGCCCATCCCCGCCACGGCCGAGATCGTGCTCGAGGGGTACATCGACGGCGACAAGCCCCGCATCGAGGGACCCTTCGGCGAGTACACCGGCTACTACACCGACGAACTGGTCAAGCCCATCCCCAAGCCCGCCATCGAGGTGCACCGCATCTACCACCGGAACGACCCGATCCTGCTCGCCGCCTCGGTGGGGCGCCCGGTCAACGACAACCACATGATGCTGGCGTTCGTGCGCAACGCCACCCTGTGGACCGAGCTGATCAAGATGGGCATGAAGGGCGTCCAGTCGGTCTACATGCCCCCGGAGGCGTGCGGCCGGTTCTGGGCCATCGTGTCGGTGAAGCAGATGTACCCGGGCCACGCCGACCAGATCGCCGCCGCGGTGATCGCGAGCCACACGTGCACCTACGGCCTCAAGGGCCTGATCATCGTCGACCACGACATCGCCGCGGACGACCTCCCCCGGGTGTGGTGGGCGCTGGCCACCCGCTTCGACCCCAAGCGCGGCACCCAGATCATCAACCGCGGCCGCTCGACCCCCCTCGACCCGGCCCTGGGCACCGGCCACAACCTGATGACCTCACGGATCATCCTGGACGCCACCATCCCCTTCGAGTGGGAGGAGAAGCCGGTCCAGGTGGAGATGACCAAGGACGTGCTGGACCGCGCCCGAGCCCGCCTGGCCGAGTTGGGCCTCGGGTAGGCGCGCGACACCCCCGACACCGATCACAGATCACGGATCACGGATCACAGGAGCCACCCATGCCCTACGACTACATGGACGCGCTGGAGCGGGCGAAGAAGGTCAAGGTCGTCGTGCTGGACGTGCACGGCGTGCTCACCAGCGGGATGGTGTTGTTCAACGAGGACGGGGTGAAGTTCCAGGCCTTTCACCACGAC
>CAZGRT010000133.1:0-2900 GCA_964528225.1 uncultured Thermodesulfobacteriota bacterium
GGGCTCGCCCCCGGCGCCGGAGGCGGCGGGGCTTCTGCGATCTCGCCGGCCGGAGCGCTCCGGGAAGGCTGCCAGGAAGACGGCGGGGCGGGCGGCTGCGCACTCGCCGGGGCGGACGAAGCATTCGCGGCGGCACGGTCCGGGTCCCGCACGTCCACGCCCGCACAGCCCCCGGCCAGGAGCGCCAATGCGAGCAGGACGCGGGTCCAGGACGCGCTTCGGAACATCCGATCTCCTGCCGGGGTGGGAACCGGTGACCCGGAACGTGCTCGGCTTCACGAGACGGCCCGAACATCGAGGACCGACTCAAGTGCCTCCGGATTGCTACCGATCAGAGTGGGAAGCGGGGGCGATCCTCGTGCTCCGCCTGCGGGCGGAGCCAGGGAGCCGGCTCGGCCGCGGGGTGCCTGCGAGACCCTCGGGCCGTCTCCCCGATCAGCCCCCCGGTTATCGGCCAGCGGCGAAAGACGCATGAGCGTCGGGAGGCAGACCTCCCCGGCCAAGGCGCGGACTTCTTACCAGAAGCCATCGGACGGGGACAAGGAGAAAGGTTCTTGAGCGCGGTCGAAACCCTCGTGAGCCGGCGTCGCGAAGTGGCGACGAACGGCCGCAGCCTCTGCCTCGAAGACGTGGTGGAGGCGTGCCTCGCCAGGGGGCTGCTCGGCGCCCGGGAGGGGCGGTTCGTCCTCGAGCGCCGGGGCATCCAGGAAGCCTCCCTCGCGCGCCGGGGCACGCCCTCGCCCTCGGACCCCGTCCAGCTCCTCACGTCGTTCCAGCTCGCACCCCCGGGCCGGAAGGAGGCGGTGGAGACCGAGGAGGTCCTGGAGGCCCTGGCGCACCACCTGCAGGTGCCCCGCGCCCAGATCGACCCGGTGCGCCTCGACGCCGACGGCATCGTCCGGGCACTGCCCCGGGCCTTCGCCCAGAAGCACGCCATCCTGGTCCTCGACCCGGCCGCCGCGACCGTCCCCGTGGCGGCCGCCGACCCCTTCGACGTGGCCGCCCTCGACACCGTGCGCCAGCGCCTGGGCCGTCCCGTGGCGGTCCACCTGGCGGCCCGGGCCGAGATCCACCGCGTCATCCGGGAGATCTACGGCTTCAAGAGCTCAGTTGCGGCAGCGGAGCGCGACCTCGGCCAACTGCCCGACCTGCAGAACCTCGAGCAGTTCTTCCAGATGCGGTCCGAGGGCGAGGTGGACTCGAGCGACGGCCACATCGTGCGGGCCGTCGACCACCTGCTGCGCTACGCCCTCGACCAGAGGGCGAGCGACATCCACATCGAGCCCAAGCGCGAGCGGTGCATCGTGCGCCTGCGGATCGACGGGGTCCTCCACACCGTGCACACCTTCTCCCGCCGGGTGCACTCGGCGCTGGTGTCGCGGCTGAAGACCCTGGCCCGCATGGACATCGCGGAGAAGCGCCTGCCCCAGGACGGCCGCATCAAGACCGCCTACGCGGGCAAGTCGGTGGAGTTCCGGGTCTCGTCCCTGCCGGTGGCCTTCGGCGAGAAGGCCGTCCTGCGGATCTTCGACCCGCTGGTGCACGAGAAGGGCCTCTCCGACCTCGGCGTCGCGGGCGACGACCTGGCAGCCCTCGAGGGGTTCCTCGCCCGCCCCCACGGGCTCCTGCTCGTGACCGGGCCCACCGGGTCGGGAAAGACCACCACCCTGTACGCGGCGCTCAAGCGGCTCGCCAACGGGGAGCGCAACATCAGCACCGTCGAGGACCCCATCGAGAACCTGAGCGAGGACTTCAACCAGGTGGGCGTCCAGTCGCAGATCGGGCTCACCTTCGCCTCCACCCTGCGCACGCTTCTGCGCCAGGACCCCGACATCATCATGGTCGGCGAGATTCGCGACGCGGAGACGGCCCGCATGGCGATCCAGGCGGCCCTCACGGGGCACCTGGTGCTCTCCACGCTTCACACCAACGACGCGCCCTCGGGGGTGGGACGGCTGCTCGACATGGGGATCGAGCCGTACCTGCTCGCCTCCACCCTGCTCGGCATCGTGGCCCAGCGCCTGGTGCGCACCCCCTGCCCCCACTGCGCCTCGGAGGAGCCCATCGCCGAGACCGAGGCCCAGGCCCTCGGCGTGCCGGCCACTGCGCAGGTCACGCGGGGCCCCGGGTGCGCCCGCTGCCGCCAGACCGGGTACCGGGGCCGCACCGGGGTCTACGAGATCCTGGGCGTCACGCCCGCCATGGCCGACGCGATCCACGAGTCCCGGTCCACCGCCCACCTGAAGGCGGTGGCGCGCCGGAACGGGATGCGCACGCTTCGCGAGGCGGGGGTCGAGAAGGTGCTGCAAGGGCTCACGAGCCCCGCCGAAGTACTGGCCGTAACGCCCCCCGACGAGGGGCATGAATTCTGCAAATCCACTCCGCACGGCGCGGAAATCGCGGCGAACGCAAGGGGACGCGGCACGGAGGAGCCGCGCCTGGTTACGCTTGCGTAACCGAGACCACGGAGGGAGGAGAGGAACCATGCGACAGCGGACCAAGCGGGGCTTCACCATCGTGGAGCTGCTGGTCACCCTGGGGGTGGCCTCCATCGTGCTCGCGCTCGTGTACCAGATCTTCATCGCCCAGCGGCGCGGGTACACGGTGCAGGAGGAGGTGGCCGAGGCCCAGCAGAACGCCCGCATCGCCGCGGACGAGCTGGCGCGCCTCATCAAGAACATCGGCAACGGCGTCGACCGGGCCAACGGCCAGGAGCAGCTGCTCCACTGCGGCCCCTACGCCCTGGTGTTCAACAGCGACCTCGAGGGCGGGGCCGCGGCCGACGGCGGCAGCACCGTGCTCTCCCTCTACGCGCCGGCCGGGACCAACCTGCACACGGTGCCGGCCACCTTCACCACCGGCGCCGAGACCTACCTGCTGACCCTGGAGTCCACCGGGGG
>CAZGRT010000134.1:0-2145 GCA_964528225.1 uncultured Thermodesulfobacteriota bacterium
CCCGGACTGCTCCCCGCCGAAGGCGTGACCCTCGGAGCGCATGCACTCCACCACGTAGCGGTCCCCGACCTGGGTGCGCTTCAACGCGATCCCCGCCTCGGCCAGGGAGCGCTCCAGGCCGAGGTTGCTCATCACCGTGGAAACCACCGTGTTGGTCGCGAGCCGGCCCTTCCGCTTGAGCTCCCGCGCGCACACCGCCATGATGTGGTCCCCGTCGAACTCCTCGCCGCGCTCGTCCACCACGATCACCCGGTCCGCGTCGCCGTCCAGGGCGATCCCCAGGTGGGCCCCCACCTCGCGCACCTTCTCGGCCACGACCTCCGGGTGGAGGCTCCCGCACTTGTCGTTGATGTTGGACCCGTTGGGGCTCACGCCGATCCGGGTCACGTCCGCCCCCAGCTCCTCGAACACGCACGGCGCCACCCGGTAGGCGGCCCCGTTGGCGCAGTCCACCACGATCCGCACGCCCTCCAGCGTCAGGTGCGACGGGAAGGTCGACTTGAGGAAGACCACGTACCGGCCCACGGCGTCGTCCACCCGGGAGGCCTTGCCCACGTCGTTGGCCACGGGACGGACGTGCTCGATGTCGCCGTTGAAGACGTACCCCTCCATCGCGGCTTCCACCTCGTCCGGCAGCTTGAAGCCGTCGCGGCTGAAGAACTTGATCCCGTTGTCCTGGAAGGGATTGTGGGAGGCGGAGATCACCACCCCGGCGTCCGCCCGCATGCTCGACGTGATGAAGGCGATCCCCGGCGTCGGGAGGGGCCCCACGAGCAGGATGTCCACCCCCATGGAGCAGATCCCCGAGGCGAGCGCGTTCTCGATCATGTATCCCGACACCCGGGTGTCCTTGCCGATCACGATCCGATGCCGGCCACCGCTGCGCTGCTTGAAGACGTGGGCCGCGGCGCGCCCCACCTTGACCATCATCTCCGTGGTCATGGGATCCACGTTGGCCACGCCCCGGATCCCGTCCGTCCCGAAGAGCTTTCGCGTCGTCTTCACGTCACTCGCCCCCTTTCGCCGCTCCCGGCTTCGCTCCCTCGCCCGCCGGTTCGGCGGCCCGCACGATCTCCACTACGTTGGGCTTCACCCAGATCACCCGGAGTTCCTCCGGCGCCTTCACGACCACGCGCACCGGCCCGGTCGGCACCTGCTGCGCGCCGAAGGGCTCCACCGTGGCGGCCAGGTTCGTCCCCACGGCCGCCGACACCGCCCGCACGCTCCCCTCCACCCGGACGTTCACCTCGGCGGGAACGGCCTTGAAGCCGGCGGGCATGCGAACGGGCACCTGGACGAACTCCCGCTCCCCGCGCATCTCCTCGATCGTCACCTCCACCTTGACCGTGCGCTTGCCCACGGCCCGGATGGTTGGATCCGGGAAGGCCAGGTCGACCGGACGGGTCACGCTTCCCTGGAGGCCGGACACGTCGAGGAAGTCGGTCGGCACCTCCTTGAGCTGCCGCAGGGCCCGCTCGGCACCCTCGACCTCGACTTGGGGAGGGTCGGCCCGCGCCTCCGCGACCTGGAAACCGTCGGCCGGCACGCCGCGAATCCTCGGCTTGACGGGGATGACCTTCTGCATGCGGACGTCCGCCTCCAGGGTGATCACGGAGGGCGAGATGTAGGTCACCTCGACACCCCGGGGGAGGTTGAGCCGGGAGGGGAGGATCTCGAACCCGCTGATCCCCGGCTGGATGCCCTCGAGGTCGAGCCGCACCACGATCTGCGCCGGGTTCACCCCGGCCAGGAGGCTCCTCGGCCCGTTCAGGCGCACTCGGATCGCCTCGGGCACGCGGCTGACGATCACCATGTTGGAGGGCACCCGCGTGAGTTCCAGGGGCAGGGACAGGCTGACCTCGCTGCGGTTCTCGCCCACCACGTACATCCAGAGGAGCACGGCGAACCCCAGGGAGAGGAGCTTGAGGCCCCAGTTCTGCAGGAGCGTGGCGCGCAGGACGTCGAGCCTCACGCCTTGGCCTCCTTCCCCGACCGGGAGCGCTTGCGCGAGGAGGTCCGCCGTCCCTTCCGACCCTCCGCGCCGGGGGGGAACAGCTTGAGCAGGACGCGCCGCAGGGTGCCGCCGTCCAGGTTCCGCGTGATCCGGCCGTTGAGCACCACCGAGATCGCCCCGGACTCCTCGCT
>CAZGRT010000135.1:0-9111 GCA_964528225.1 uncultured Thermodesulfobacteriota bacterium
CTGCGGCTGGGCTTCGTGGTGGGCAACGCGGGGTTGGGCCGCGCCCTCCTCATCGTGGGCCTCGCCAACGCCATCTCGGTGCTGACGAGCATCTCCCTTTCCGCCATCGCCACGAACCTCAGGGTGAAGGGCGGGGGAGACTACTACCTCATCTCGCGCACCCTGGGAGTGGAGTTCGGCGGGGCCATCGGCGTGGTGCTCTTCCTGGCCCAGTCGGTCTCCATCGCGTTCTACTGCATCGGCTTCGGCGAAGCGGTGGCGGGGTTCGTCCCCCCGGGCGCCCCCGCCTCGCCGCAGGTCGTGGCGGCGTGCGCCGTGGGGTTCCTTTTCGTGTTCGCCTGGCTCGGCGCGGACTGGGCCACCCGGTTCCAGTACGTGGTGATGGCCACCCTCGCCGCGGCCCTCGTCTCCTTCTTCGTCGGCGGCATCGCGCGATGGGACGCGGCGATTCTCGGCGGCAACTGGTCGCCGCCGCCCGGCAGCCTGGGGTTCTGGCCCGTCTTCGCGATCTTCTTCCCCGCCGTCACCGGCTTCACCCAGGGGGTGAGCATGTCGGGCGACCTCGAGGATCCCGGCCGGAGCCTGCCGGCGGGAACCTTCCTGGCGGTGGGGGTGTCGATCCTCGTGTACTTCGGCGCCACGCTCCTGCTCGCCGCGGCCCTGCCGGCCCATGAACTCATCCGGGACTACGGCTCCATGAAGAGGATCTCCGCGGTGGGCTTCCTCATCGACGCCGGAGTGGTCGCGGCGACGCTCTCCTCGGCCATGGCCTCCTTCCTCGGGGCTCCCCGCATCCTCCAATCCACCGCCAAGGACCGCATCTTCCCGTTCCTGGCCTTCTTCGCCGTGGGCACGGGGCCCTCGGACAACCCGCGGCGCGGGGTCCTGCTCTGCACCGGCATCGCCCTGGGAACCATCGCTCTGGGCAACCTGAACCTCGTCGCCCGCGTCGTGTCCATGTTCTTCCTCATCTCGTACGGGCTCCTCAATTACGCCACCTATTACGAGGCCAGGAGCCGCAGCCCTTCTTTCCGTCCCAGGTTCCGGTGGTTCCACGCTCGGCTGAGCCTTGCCGGCGGGCTCGTCTGCCTCGCCTCGATGCTGGCGCTCGACGTCGCAGCCGGACTCACGGCCATCGCCGTCCTCGCCGCGATCCACCAGTACCTGAGGCGCACGGCAGGACCGGCCCGCTGGGCGGACAGCCGGCGCTCCTACCACCTCCAGCAGGTCCGCGAGCATCTCCTGGCGGCGGCGGCCGAACCACAGCACCCGAGGGACTGGCGCCCGAACCTGCTGGCCTTCTCGAACGACGCCGACCGACGGCGCCCGCTGCTGCGCTTCGGCTCGTGGATCGAAGGCGGAAGCGGTCTGACCACCGCGGTGCGGGTCGTCGAGGGAGAGGGGGTGCGGGTTCTGCGGGAACGAGCCGCCGTGGAAGATCGCCTGGGCCAGGATCTGCGGGAAGGAGGGTTCCAGGCCTTCCCCCTCGCCGTAGCCGCCCCGAGCCTCGAGGTGGGCATCCAACTGCTCGTGCAGGCCTGCGGCGCCGGCCCCCTGCGCGCGAACACCGCCCTGCTCAACTGGCTGGAGGAGCGCCCGGACCCGGAGGCGGGCAGGCGGTACGGGCGCAACCTTCGCGCCACCTTCCGGCTGGGACTGAACCTCGTGATCCTGGACGCCAAACCCGAGGAGTGGGACGAGCTCGAGACCCACGAGCCCCACGGCCGCCGCATCGACGTCTGGTGGCAGGACGACGCGACGAGCCGGCTGATGCTGCTGCTGGCCTACCTGATCACACGGAGCAACGACTGGGACGGAGCCGCCATCCGCGTGCTGGCGGCCGCGGGGGACCAGAGCGAGGAGGCTCGCCTCGAAACCCTCCGACAGACCCTGGACGAGGCGCGCATCGAAGGGGAGCCCCTGGTGACGGCGCCTTGGAGCCCGGACCTCGTGGCCGAGCACTCGGGCGGCTCCTCGCTGGTCTTCCTGCCCCTTCGGCTGCGCGGCGAGAGCCTCCTCGGCCCCTCCGGCGAGCCGGTCGACGCGTTCCTGGACGGCCTCCCGATCGTGGCGCTCGTGATCGCCGCGCACGACATCGACCTGGGGGCCGAGCCGGAGGAGGGAGTCGCCGGGGACCGGGCGGCCGCCCTCGACGCCCTGGGCGCGGCAAAGGAGAAGGCTCGGACCGCTGCCGAGGAGGCGGCCCGGGCGGCCGCCGAGGCCGAAGGCAGGCTCCGCGCCATGCGGACCGCGGTCGCGTCGGGTCTGGACGAGGAAACGGTGGCCAGGCTCGAGGCGGAAACCCTGGAGGCCTTGGAGGAGTCCCGCAAGGCGGCACGCCGGGAGGCCAGGGCGGTCGCCAAGGCGGAGCAGACGGCGCGGGAGGCAGCCGCGCTCGGTGTCCGGATCGAGGAAGACGCTGCCGCCGCTCCGCAGGACCCCGAGGAGGGGACCGTGCCGGCCACCGCATCGAGCGAGACGGGAGGGGAACCCGGCTAGGGACCGACCGGCCTCGAGCCCGACAGGGCAGCCGGCGAGACCTCATGCTCCGTTGACAACCGCCGTCCCCCATCCATACAGTGCAGGACCCGTCCAGCCCTCCGAGGTACCCGACCCCATGCCTTCTCCCGGCCGCTTCCTCCCCGAGTTCCCAGACCATCCCGGCGAAACCTTCGACATCGTCCTCGTCACCGGCGACGCGTACGTGGACCACCCGGCCTTCGGGGCGGCGCTGATCGGGCGGTACCTCGAGTCCCTTGGATACCGGGTGGGGATCCTCGCCCAACCCGACTGGACCAGCGCCGACGCGTTCCGCCGTTTCGGCAGACCCCGCCTGTTCTTCGGGGTGAGCGCCGGCAACCTCGACTCCATGGTCGCCCACTACACCCCGGACCGGACCCGCCGGCAGCGAGACGAGTACTCCCCCGGGGGCCGCACGGGCTTCCGACCGGACTACGCCTCGGTGGTGTACGCCCAGCGCTGCAGGGAGGCCTTCCCGGAAGTCCCCGTGGTCATGGGCGGGCTGGAGGCAAGCCTGCGCCGCCTCGCCCATTACGACTACGTCCAGCAGAAGGTCCGCGGTTCGGTCCTCGCGGACGCCAAGGCGGACTTCCTCGCCTACGGCATGGCGGAGCACGCCCTCAGGGACCTGGCTCACGGCCTGGCCTCGGGGGCGAGCAGGAGCGAGCTCGAGGGGATCCCGGGCGTCGCCTTCCGCACCGCATCGGCCCCGACGGGAGACGACGTGGTGCAGCTCCCGTCGATGGAAGCCGTGAGCGAGAGCACCGAGGCCTTCTTCGAGTACTTCCAGGCGCTCTATCGGGCCATGCTCGAACCCGTGCCCCCCCGGATCGTCCAGGTCCACGGAGGACAGGCCGTGGTGGTGAACCCGCCGGCCGAACCGCTGACGCCCCGGGAACTGGACGGCCTGTACGCACTGCCCTTTCTCCGCGCGTACCCGCCGCGCTACGAGGAGCAGGGCGGGATTCCCGCGCTGGCGCCCGTCCGGTTCTCGGTGGTCACCCACCGGGGCTGCTACGGGGGGTGCTCCTTCTGCGCGATCTCCGCGCACCAGGGCAAGGGAATCGTCAGCCGGTCGCCCCGTTCCGTCGTCGACGAGGTGCGCGGCCTCGCGCGGGACCCCACCTTCCGCGGCACGATCCAGGACGTCGGGGGGCCCACCGCGAACATGTACGGGACCGGCTGCCGCAAGGTCGGGCCGGGCCGATACGCCTGCGCCCGACCCAGCTGCCTCACCCCCGACGTGTGCCCGAACCTGGAGACGTCGGGCGCCCCCTACCTCGGCCTTCTCCGGGCCGTGCGCCGGGTGTCCGGCGTCAAGCACGCCTTCGTGGCGTCGGGGCTGCGGCACGACCTCCTCCTCGAACCGAGCCAGAGAAGACTGCTGCGGGAGCTCATGCAGCACCACGTCGGCGGCCAGATGAAGGTCGCCCCAGAGCACGTGGCGAGCCGCCCGCTTCGCCTCATGGGCAAACCTTACCCGCGCAAGTACCGGGAGTTCCGGGCCCTCTTCGAGTCGATCCGGGAGGAGCTCGAGAAGCCGCTGTACCTGATCCCCTACCTCATGACGGGCCATCCCGGCTGCGACCTGCGCGACGCCATCGACCTCGCGCTCTTCGCCAAGGAGCTCGGACGCTTCGCGGAGCAGGTGCAGGACTTCACGCCGACCCCGATGACGGCATCCACGACCATGTACTGGACGGGGAAGGACCCCGCGACCGGCGAGCCGGTGATCGTGCCGAAGGGCGCCGACAAGACCCTCCAGCGCGCGCTCGTGCAGTACCGCGACCCGAGGAACCGCCCGCTCGTGATCCGCCGCCTGGAGGCCGCGAGGCGAACGGAAACCCTTCGGGAACTCTACGGCCCCAACTACCGGGCGGCCCCCATCCCTCCCAAGGCCAGGGCGCCCCAAGCGCGCCGCGGGGCGGGCAAGCGGGAGCCCCACCGGGGGCGCCCCCGGAAGGGCGGCAGGGACCGCGGCTGAACCCCAGGGGGCCGAGTACCGGCGCCGCGCACGGGCCGGCGAAACGCTCGGGGCCCGCGCTCAAGCTGCCTTTGACTCGCACTACGCCCTGTGCTACAGACGACGGCGGCGGATCGGCCACCACAGCGAGGAGGGCCCATGAACGTCGGGAAGAGAATCCGGAGGATGCGCGAGGCGCAGGAGATGACCCCGGCCCAGGTGGCCGAGCTGACAGGGCTCGAGGCCGGCTACATCGAAGCGGTGGAAGAGGGGAAGGAAGTACCGTCCATCGGCGCGGTGGTCAAGATCTCGCGGGCGCTCGGTTCCCGAATGGGCCAACTCTTCCACGGCGGTGGGCCCAAGCCCGACATCTTCAGCGTGGTCCCGGCCGGAGACGGCAAGTCGGTGGACCGCGTGAGCACGACCGTGCAGCGCACCGGGCAGGGCTACACCTACCAGAGCCTCCTCGCGGCCGAGATCCGGGGACAGGGCATGGAGCCGTTCCTGGTGACCTTCGACCCGGCGGCGGCCTCCACGGTGCAGCCGATGGTGCACGAGGGCGAGGAGTTCCTCTTCGTGCTCGCGGGCACGCTGGAACTGCTCTACGACGGGGAGACCTACACCCTGAAGAAGGGGGACAGCCTCTACATCGACTCCTCCCACCCCCACGCCATCCGTGGGATCGGCAAGACCCCGCCCCAAGCCCTCGCCGTGATCTACAGCCGGGAGTGAGCCGGCACATGGCGGCAGGGTAGCGCGGGCCCCCGGGGGGCACGGGGTTCGCCGCGAAGGACGGAGGGCAGGGCCTCTCCCCGAGGGGAGCAGCTTGAGAGCTGCGTTCCGAAAAGCGATTCTCGCCGCTCTCGGTCGGGCCGTGGGCGTCTTCTACCGCTGGGACGCTGCAGGGGGGCCGATTCCCGACGGGCCGGTCCTGGTCGTCGCCAACCACCCCAACAGCCTGCTCGACCCGCTCCTCCTCTTCCGCACCGCCGGCCGGCCGACCCGGCCGCTGGCCAAGGCACCGCTCTTCGATCACCCCCTCCTCGGTCCCATCCTGCGCGCCCTCGGGGGCCTTCCCGTCTACCGCCGGCAGGACGACCCGTCGCTGACGGAGCGGAACGAGGAGACCTTCCGGGCCGCCGTCGAGGCCCTCCGCCGCCGGGAGGCGGTCCAACTGTATCCCGAGGGCCGGAGCCACTCGGAACCCGCGTTGGCTCCCCTGCGCACCGGGGCGGCGCGCATCGCGCTGCGCGCCGAGGACGAGGCCGGCTGGGAACTCGGCCTCCGGATCGTGCCGGCCGGGATCACCTACGAGCGGAAGGCCTTCTTCCGCGGTCGGGCCGCGGTCTCGATCGGGGAGCCCTTCGGAATCTCCGAGCGCCGCGACGCCTACCGGGCGGACCCGCAGGCAGCCGTGCGGGACCTGACCAGGGAGATCGCGGAACGCATCGAGGGTGTGACCCTCAACCTCGCGCGTCACGAGGACCGGGACCTCATCGAGACCGCGGCGCGCCTCTACGCCCGGGAGAAGAACTGGGTCGGCTGGCGGGAGAGAGCGGAGCTCGGGGAGGAACTCCCCCTCCTCCAACGGTTCGCGGAGGGACTCGGTTGGCTCCGGGCCCACGACCCGAAGCGCCACCGCCGGCTTGCCGCCTCGGTTCGCGGGTACCGGCGCATCCTGAGGCGTCTGGGGAGCGGGTCCGCGGATGTCCCCCCCTCCTACCCCGGGGGGATCGTCCTGCGCTACGCGGCGCGGGAGACCCTGATCCTCGCGCTCGGGCTCCCCCTGGCAGCGCTGGGGGTCTTCCTGTGGTACCCGCCCTACGCGATCCCGCGACTGCTGTTGCGACGCTTTCCCCCCGACCCCGAGTCCGTGGCGACCTGGAAGCTCGGCCTGGCGCTCTTGCTCATGCCGATGACCTACGTCGGGTGGCTCGCCGTGGCGGCCTGGATCGGAGGCGCCGCGGGGGTCGCGGTGGCCGCCCCCGCGCTCCCTGCCGCGGGGCTCCTCGCGCTCCACTGGAAGGAGCGGGGAGACCAGGTATTCGAGGATGCCCGCCTCTACCTCCGGGTCCTCTGGAGGCCGTGGCTCATGGAGGAGTTGTCCAAGCGCAGGATACGGCTCGTGGGAGAGTTCGAGGCTGTGCAGAGGGACATGGAGGCCTCCCGCGCCGGCGACCCCACCCTCCCGGCGGAAAACTCCTGAGCGGAATCGGAGACCCCAGGCCTGTAGACCTGCCCCCGACTGGTTCGAGTCAGATCCAGACGGCGTCAGTCCTCGCCGTCGGAGATCTCCTCCTCAGGGAAGTGCCGATGGCCTTCGAATACGGTCAGCACGTCGATCGCTTCGTCGCGGACGGCGTAGACGATGCGGTAGGTGCGCAGGAATACCTCCCGCACGTCCGGCCGCCCCAGTTCAGGCACTACGCGGCCGGCCCGAGGAACCGTTGCGGCCCGCCGGGCCCGTTCCCGAATCCTCTCGACCCAGGCCCGAGCGGCTTGGGGGCTGTCTTCGGAGATGTAGTCGGCGACGGCGAGCAGGTCCCGCTGGGCGCGGGCCGTCCAACGCAGTCTCACGGCTTGGGGGAGCCGTATCGGCCGTCGAGGCGACCGGTGAGATCGGCGTCATCGCAGACGCGCCCCGCAGCGGAGTCAGCGAGCCCCTCCTCGACGGCGCCGAGAAAGCGCGCCTGTTCGCTGAGGCGGTCGAAGTCCTCCGGGGTTACGAGAACCGCCGCGGGACGACCGTTCTGGGTGATGACCAGAGGGCGGCCCTCGGTGCGGAGCCGCCGTAGCCACTGGGACGCCCGGGTCTTGAACTGGCCGACCGGAACCACGTCTTCAGCGATGTGCAGAGCCTTCATGGAAGGGCCTCCAAGAAGAAGTCTGAATTTGGATTCGAATCTAGACCAAAATACGGATCTGGGCAAGCGGTACGGAGCCCGCCTGCAGCTAGCACAAGATATGTCCGGATCATGTAGCACATGAATTGTCCGGTCCATGACGGGCGTGGGGGAGGCACGCGCGGGGTCCTTCTGGTTCTGGGCCCGCCGACCCTGTGCTAGACAGAGCGGGGAGACCGGGGCTTCGAGGAGGCCCGCCCGTTGTGCTTGGGGGGGGGCCTGCGGCGGTCGTGGCTGCGCACGGAATCGAGCCGACGGAGAAAGGGGAGTTCGACTCCGTCCAAACGGACAGGGAACGGGCTCGAGGCATCGACCACCGGAAGCTCCCAGGAGCGCAGGACCCTTCGGAGCCCTCGCCCGGGGCGACTGCGGCGCCCTGCCCCCTCCTACCCGAGCAGGCGCTCCAACGGGCTCCACTCGATTCCGAAGGCCTCGGCCACGGGCGCGCAGGTCACGTGTCCGTCCCAGGTGTTGACCCCCTTGGCCAGGGCGGGGTCGGCCCGGAGCGCGGAAGCCACGTCCGCCGACGCCAGCTTCCGGCAGTACGGGAGGGTCACGTTCGTGAGCGCGTACGTGCTGGTCATGGGGACGGCGCCGGGGATGTTGGGCACGCAGTAGTGGATGACCCCCTCCTCCACGTAGACAGGGTCGGCGTGGGAGGTGGGGCGGCTCGTCTCGCTCACGCCTCCCTGGTCGATGGCCACGTCCACGAACACGCTCCCCCTCTTCATGCCCGACAGCACCGCCCGGTCGACCAACCGCGGTGCCCGGGCTCCCGGAACGAGCACCGCCCCCACCAGCATGTCGCACGCCGCGGCCGCGTCCCGCACGTTGCGGCGGTTGGACATCAGGGTCACCACCTTGCCGTCGAAAACGTCGTCGATGTAGCTCAACCGCGCGTGGTTGACGTCGATGATGACCACCTCGGCCCCGAGTCCGTAGGCCACCTTGGCCGCGTTGATCCCCACCGACCCGCCTCCGAGGATGACGATGCGTCCGTGCTTGGTCCCCGGGACCCCGCCCAGCAGGATGCCCATGCCCCCCCTCTCCCTCTGGAGGAACGCCGCCCCCACCTGCACGGCCATCTTCCCGGCCACCTGGCTCATCGGGGCCAGCAGCGGGAGGCTGCCGTCCGCCAGTTGCACCGTCTCGAAGGCCACGGCGCGCACCCGCTTTTCCACGAGGAGGCGCCCGAGGTCCGGCAGGGGCGCGAGATGGAGGAATGCGAACAGCGTCTGGCCCTCCCGGAGAAACTCGTACTCCGTCGGGAGGGGCTCCTTCACCTTCATCACGAGGCCGGCCTCGCCCCAGACCTCTCGGGGGCTGCCCCTCACGGACGCCCCGGCCGCGCGGAACTCGTCGTCGGAGATGCCGCTTCCCGACCCCGCGCCGGCCTCCACGAGGACCTGGTGCCCGTCCCGCACCAACTCCTCCACCCCGGACGGGACGATTCCGACGCGGTACTCGTTGTTCTTCGTCTCCTTTGGAACTCCGATCACCATGGGGCCCCTCCTCGTATCGGGTGACGACCACCCAAGGATAGCCGTTCTCCCCCGCGGGGCCAGGAGCGCACGCCAACGACGGAGCCCCGGCCGAGGCCGGGGCTCCGAGTTCGTCGGGCAGCCGAAAAGGGTTCAGATCGCCTGGGGCCCCCGCTCGCCGGTGCGGATGCGCACGATGTCCTGGAGCGGGTAGACGAAGATCTTCCCGTCTCCGATCTTCCCG
>CAZGRT010000136.1:0-3455 GCA_964528225.1 uncultured Thermodesulfobacteriota bacterium
GGCCAGGTGCGGTTCCAGGGCCGGGACATCACCGGCATGAAGCCCCACCGGGTGGCCGACCTGGGGGTGACGCGCACCTTCCAAATCATGCGCCCCTACTTCAGCATGCCCGCGTACAAGAACCTGATCATCCCCCTCTCCTCCCCCCGGGCCCGGCGGGTGGGCGGCTGGCGGGGCGGCGGCCGCCACGGCGACCGCGACACCGTGGCCGTGGACATCCTGGAGGAACTCGGCTTCGAGCGCGACTCCCGGGTGCCGTACAAGATCGCGGGCACCCTGCCCACCGGGTACCTCAAGCGCCTCGAACTCGCCCGCTGCATCGCCCTCGCGCCCGAGGTCATCATCTGCGACGAGGTGTTCTCCGGCCTCTCGGCGAGCGAGATCTCGAGCCTCGTGCCCCTGATCGAGAAGCTCCACGAGCAGGGCATCACCATCCTCATGGTGGAGCACCGCCTCCGGGAGCTCTTCCGGGTCGCCAACCGGGTGCTCGCCCTCTCCTCCGGGGAGAAGATCGCCGAGGGCACCCCCGCGGAGGTGATGGAGCACCCGAAGGTGCGCGAGGCGTACATGGGCTCCGAGGAGGTCGACGTATGCTAGAGGCCGCCGGGCTCATGGTCTTCTACGAGAACATGCTGGCCCTGAACAACCTGGACCTGCGCTGCGAGGACCGGGAGGTGCTCGGGGTCTTCGGGGCCAACAGCGCCGGCAAGTCGACCCTCATGTACGCCCTCTCGGGCATCATGCTGGACATCCAGCACAAGGAGAAGATGCGGGGCGGCGAGCGGATCTCGCTGTTCGGCGAGGTGCGCTACGAGGGGGAGGTCGTGGGAGGCCTCAAGGCACACGAGCGGGCCCGCCGGGGCATCATCCTCTGCCCGGAGCGCCGCCGGCTCTTCCCCGAGTCGAGCGTGCTCGAGAACCTCAAGATCGGGGCCTACCTGGCCACCGCGGCCCAGGCCCGGGAGACCCTGGAGTACGTCCTCGAGCTCTTTCCGGGGCTGAAGAAGCACCTGAAGCGCGCCGCCGGGTTCCTGAGCGGAGGAGAGCAGCAGATGGTGGCCATCGGCCGGGCTCTCATGGCGCAGCCCATGCTCCTCCTGCTCGACGAGCCGCTGCTCGGGCTGGCCCCGGCCATCCAGCACACGCTGGTGGCCTCCATCCCGGTGATCCGCGACCAGCGCGGGATCTCGGTGATCGTCACCGAGCAGTACGCCCGGCCGGTGATGCCGTACGTGGACCGGGCGATCATCGTGGAGAACGGCTCCACCGTGCTCTCCGGCACCCGGGAGGAGCTCCTTGGCAACCCCGACGTCCGGGCGGCCTACTTCGGATGTTGAGCGCAGGCGGCTCCCCGTTTGGCCTTCGTCGGGGGGAACGGATGCCTCGCCCGGCACCCGGCGCCCGCAACCCGTCGATCGTCAGCCTTCCACCCGCCGCCGAGGCCGGACGCCCATGAGCCAGCCCTACACCGTCGCGGGCCTCACCATCGACCCCACGCGGCAGGAGTACACCTTCACGCGGTTCTACGAGATGGCGGAGCGCCACCCCGACCGGGACGCGATCGTCTATCTCGGCACCCGTTTCACCTACCGCTGGCTCCGCGACGCCGTGGAGCGTTTCGCCGGGGCGCTGGCCGAACGGGGCGTGGGGCGCCAGGACCGGGTGATGCTCTACCTCTCGAACTGCCCCCAGTGGGTGATCGCGAACTTCGCCGTGCAGCGCCTCGGGGCCGTGGTGGTGCCCGTCTCCCCCATCTACACGGCGCACGAGCTCGAGTACCTCGTCCAGGACGCCGGCGTCGAGACCGTGGTGTGCCAGGACACGAACTACGGGTACGTCCACGAGGTGGAGTTGCGCACGGGGCTCAAGCGCATCGTGATCACGACCCTCACCGAACTGCTCCCGCGCTGGAAGGTCGCGCTCGGCCACCTGCTCAAGGTCATCCCCAAGGGCAAGGTCGCCCGGGGGCAGCACATCCACCGCTTCCGCGACCTGCTGGCCGGGGGGCCCGCCCCGGTGCCCCCCACCGACATCGATCCCTGGCGCGACCTCGCCCACATCATGTACACGGGCGGCACCACGGGCTTCCCCAAGGGGGTTCCGAGCAACCACGCCACCGAGGTGGCCTACATCCGCGACGTCATGGACCGGATCGTGGGGCCCCACACGACGGAGGGGGCGGACACCGTCCTCATGGTGAACCCGCTCTACCACATCATGGCCAAGGGGTTCAGCATCGCCGCCGGGCTGAACTTCGGGAACACCGTGGTCCTCATGCCCCTGCCCCACGTGGACGCCCTGATGAAGGAGATCGAGCGCCACCGCGTGCGCTGGCTGCTCGGCGTCCCGGCGCTCTACCGCATGATCCTGGAGAGCGACCGCCTCCACGAGTACCGCCTCGACTCGCTGCGCTACTGCTACTGCGGCGGGGACGTGCTGCCCGGCGAGGTGTTCAAGCGCTGGCGAGAGCACACGGGCGCCCCGATCTACCAGGTCTACGGCTCCACCGAGGTGGGCCACGTGGCCTACAGCCTGATCGAGGAGGAGCCCGAACCCACGGTCATCGGGGTGCCCCTACCCTCCTACCGCTGCCGCGTGGTGGACCCGGTGAGCCTGGAACCGGTGCCCCCGGGCCAGGTCGGGGAGCTGGTGGTCACCTCCGACTTCAACCTGAAGAGCTACTGGAACAAGCCGGCGGAGACCGAGCGCTCCTTCGTCTCCATCGACAGGGAGATTTACTACCGCATGGGGGACTACGTGACGGCCGACGAGGGCGGCCGCATCCGCTTCATGGAGCGCACCGCCGACGTCATCAAGCACAAGGGCTACCGGGTTTCCGCCTCCGAGGTGGAGGCCGTGCTCCAGGACAACCCGGCGGTCATGGGCGCGTGCGTGGTGGGCGTGGAGGACCCGGCGGTGGGCGAGCGGCTGAAGGCCATCGTGGTTCTGAAGACCGACGCCAAGGGGGTTTCGGGCACCGACCTGCGGCGCTGGTGCCAGGAGCGCCTCGCCTCCTACAAGGTGCCCCAGTACATCGAGTTCCGCGACATGCTCCCCAAGAGCAAGGTCGGCAAGCTCCTGCGCCGCGAGATCCGCGACGAGGAGCGGCGCAAGACCGGCAGGTAGACCCGAAGGGCCGCCCGCTCCAAAGCTTCTTCACTCTCCACCGGCCGACCTCTCGGCGTCACCGGAGAGGAAGCCGTCCAACGCCTCCCACGGCAGGTAACCCGCCTCGAGCCGCCCTCGGAAGGCGTGGGTGGGAACCGCCGAGATGCCGAGGCGCCGCGCCCGGCGCCAGGCTTCGTCCACGACCGGCCCGAACCGCGCCTCGCGAAGCACGCGTCCGGCCTCCGCGGGATCCAGGCCGGCTTCCCCGGCGAGACGGGTCAACTCCTCGGCTCGCGCGATGTTCCGGCCCTCGGCGAAGTACGCCAGGAACACCCCTCGCCGGAACT
>CAZGRT010000137.1:0-4916 GCA_964528225.1 uncultured Thermodesulfobacteriota bacterium
GATGGTCCGCGCCCAGCAGGTCGAGGATGCGGCGGCGCATGGCGTCGCTGCACCGCTCGGAGCCCTGGATGACCGTCTTCACGCGGATCCGGTCCCGCAGCCCCCGCCGCTCCACCTCCTCGGCCAGCAGGAGGGCCATGCTGGCGGTGCAGCAGATCACCGTGGGCTGCAGGTCCACCAGGAACTGGCACTGCATGTCCAGGTTGCCCGGACCCACGGGGATGGCCATGGCACCCACGGCCTCGCACCCGGCCTGGAAGCTCACCCCCGCGGTCCAGAGGCCGTACCCCACCGCGATCTGCACCCGGTCCCCGGGGCCGACCCCGGCCATCTCGTAGCAGCGCGCGAAGAAGTGGGTCCAGTCCTCGATGTCCCTCCGGGTGTAGCAGAGCACCTTACGCTTGCCCGTGGTGCCCGAAGAGGAGTGGATGCGCACGACCCGCTCGAAGGGCACGCTGCGCAGGGGGAAGGGGTAGCCGTCCCGGAGATCGTCCGCCGTGGTGAAGGGCAGCCGCCGCACGTCGTCCAGGGTGCGAATGTCTCCGGGCTTCGTGCCGGCGCGGTCCATCCGGTCCCGGTAGAAGTCGCTCCCCCCGTAGGCGTGGCGGGCCGTCCACTGGAGCCCCTTGAGCTGGTGGGCGGCGAGCTCGCCCTCGGTGCGGAAATTCGGCAGGAAAGAACCCGGCATCGCCTCCTCCCTCGACTCGTCACCCGTCACGCGTCACGCGTCACCCTTCACGCGCCCCGAAGCCTCTCCGTGGCCGCCCGGTCCACGGTCCAGGTGGCCGTGTCCACGACCACCCCGTAGTCGGCCCGGGCCTTCTCCGGGGAGACCACGCCGTTTCGCACGTCGCGCAGCACCTTCTCCGGCGAGCGCTTTCGCGGGTCTCCCCACCCGCCCCCTCCCCCGGCCTGCTGGAAGTAGAGGGTACCGGCCGGCACGTCCGGAACCAGGTCCTTGGTGGTGCAGAGGTAGTCCCGGCCGTCGGGGTAGCGCAGCCGGATCACGTTGAGCGTCCCGTCGCCCCCGCCCAGGGCCCCCCGCGCCGCCTCCACGTCGCCGTCCCCGAAGGTCACCAGCTTCACGGCCTGGCCCCCGATGCGGAACCGCGTCTCCACCCCCAGCCCCCCGCGCCACTGCCCGGCCCCGGCCGAGTCGGCCCAGTACTCGTGGTGGAGGAGCAGGTGGGGGGTCTGCTGCTCGAAGATCTCGTAATCCTGGTCGAGCACGCCCCCCGAGGCGTCGATCATGCCGATGTGGTCGTAGCCGTCGCACCCCTGGATGGCCCCGGAGCCCCCCTTCAGGCCCATGAACCCGATGTCGACGAAGGGCTCCCCGCCCTTGCGGGGGTCCCTGCCCGTCGTGAGGCTGCACAGGAGTTCTCCCCACTCGGCGGTCACCCGGTCGGGGATCGCGGGGGCCAGGGCCCGCATGATGGCGTCGGCGTTGTTCGGGCAGAGGTGGTTGCCGTAGGTGGTGGCCGCCGGGTACGCCGCGTTGAGGATCGTGCCCTCGGGGATCGTGATCCGGATGGGCTTCACCATGCCCTCGTTGTGGGGCATGTTCGGGTTCACCATCTGGAGGAAGGTCAGGATCGTGGCCGAGGCGCTGGAGGTGTAGGTGCCGTTCACGAACCCGGTGGTCTGGGCGTCGGTACCGGTGTAGTCGAAGTGGATGTCGCCGTCCTGTACGGTGACCGCGACGCGGATGGTGTAGGAGGAGCCCGGGTTCTTGCCGTCGTAGTAGGCCACGGCCTCGCCCCGGTACACGCCGTCGGGGATCGACCGGATCTCCTGGCGCATCATCTTCTCGGTCGCGTCGAACAGGTGCGCGACGTGGGCCTCGAACACGTCGCGGCCGTAGCGCTCGAGGATCTTGAGGATCCCGCGCTCGCCCACCACGCAGGAGCCGATCTCGGCGCGCATGTCCTCCTCGACGATGTCGAGGCGGATGTTCGCGAAGATCAGGTCCCACACGTCCCGGCGCAGCTTGCCCTTCTCGTAGACCTTGACCGGGGGGATGCGCAGCGCCTCCTGCCACACCTCCGTGGCCTGCGGGTTGTACCCGCCCTGGACCGCGCCGCCGATGTCGGCCTGGTGCCCCTTGCACGCGGCCCAGGCCACGAGCACCCCCTGGTGGAAGATGGGCTTGTACACGGCCACGTCGTTGTTCTGGTTGCCCATGCTGAACACGTCGTTGTGGAAGATCACGTCGCCGGGGTGCAGGTCGTCGCCGAAGTACTCCAGGATGTACTTGCACACGGGCGCCAGGCTGAAGGCCAGGATGGGCAGGTTCTCGGTCTGCTCGAGCATGTTGCCCCGGGCGTCGTAGAGCCCGGTCACGAAGTCCTTGGCCTCGCAGAGGATCGGGGACCGGGTGGTCCGGGTCATGGCGATGCTCATCTCCTCCGTGATGCTCTTCAGGCGCCGCTGAAGGATGGAGACCAGGACCTTGTCGATGGGGATCTCACGGCTCATGGCAGGACCCTCCGCAGGATCTCCTGCTCGCGCTCTTTGAGGTACAGGGTGTAGGTGCCGAACCGGTCCACGGCCACACGGAACTCCGGCGTGACGAAGGTGGTGGTGTTCACCTGCTCGATGATCGCCGGGCCCGCCAGGCGGTTGCCGTGCTGGAGCTTCATGCCGTCGAACACGTCGACCGCGGCGAAGCGCCTCTCCCGGGGCAGGTACGCCTCGCGCCGGCCCTTGGAGGCGCCGGAGGGGTCGGCCCCGGCCCGGGGCTCGGGCAGGAGGCTCGGCTTCTCGGTGCGCCCAACGGCCGACAGGCGCAGGTTGATCAGCTCCACCGCGGTGCCCTTGTCCGCCAGGGAGTACCCGTACAGGGCGTCGTGCTGGGGGTGGAACCTGGCGGCGATGGCGCCCGGGTCGCAGGCCTCCGCCTCCTCCGGGGACAGCTCCACCCCCACCTCGTGGTACTGCCGCACGTAGCGCAGGTCCACGGTGAGCTGGCAGGAGACCCGGCCTTCGGAGATCCCCTCGCCCCGGAGCAGGCGCAGCCCCTCCTCGCGCATCTCCTGGAACAGCCTGCGGAAGTGGTCCCGATCCATGCGGTCGAGGCGGGTCGGGTAGGTGCGGACGAAGTCGTGCTTGAGGTCGGAGCGCAGCATGCCGGCCGCGCAGAAGATCGAGGACTCCCGGGGGATCAGCACCACCGGGATGCCCAGCTCCAGGGCGATCATGCAGGCGTGGTTGGGGCCGGCGCCGCCGGCCGTGACCAGGGGGAAGTCCCGGGGGTCGTACCCGTTCTTGACCGCGATCTCCCGCACCGCAGCGGCCATGGAGACGTTGATCACGTCGTACATCCCCGCCGCCGCCTGGGTCGCGTCGTACCCCAGGGGCCGGGCGATGTGCTCCCGGATGGCCTCCTCGGCCGCCTTCCGGTCGAGCTTCATGCGGCCGCCGGCGAAGAAGTCGGCGTCCAGGTAGCCGAGCACGAGGTCCGCGTCCGAGCAGGTGGGGAGCGTCCCGCCCCGGCCGTAGCACGCGGGCCCGGGGTCCGCCCCGGCGCTCTGGGGGCCCATGCGCAGAAGCCCCCCCTCGTCGATCCAGCCGATGGACCCTCCCCCGGCGCCGATGGTCACCACGTTGAGCATGGGCAGGCTGATGCGCAGCCGGTCGATGTCGCCCTCGGTGGTGGTCAGGGGCTTCCCGTCCTTGACCAGGGCCACGTCGAAGCTCGTGCCCCCCATGTCGCAGGTGATGCAGTCGTCGTAGCCCTGGCCCGCGGAGAAGGCGAGCCCGGCCACCGGCCCGCCCGCCGGCCCGGACAGGAGCGTCATGGCCGGCTTGGCGATGGCCGACTCGGGGGAGATCACCCCCCCGTTGGAGGCCATGATGAGCAGCACCCCGCGGTACCGGAGCCCCTCGAGCTTGCGGATGAGGCTCCGCAGGTAGCGCTCGAGCACGGGGCCGACGTAGGCGTTGAGGGCGGTGGTGGAGACCCGGTCGTAGAACCGGATGGCCGGGGCGACCTCGGTGGAGACCGAGACGAACGCGTCGGGCATCGCCTCGCGCACGAGCTCGGCGGCGCGGACCTCGTGGGCCGGGTTGGCGAAGGAATTCATGAAGCAGATCGCCACCGCCTCGACCCCCTCTCGGCGGAAGGCCTCGATCCCGGAACGGACCGAGGGCTCCGCCAGGGCGGTCAAGACCTGGCCCCGATAGTCGAGGCGCTCCTCCACCGGCAGGCGGAGGTAGCGCTCCACCACGGGCCGCACGTTCTCGTAGCGGTTGTTGTACTGCTCCTCCCGGATGCCCCGGCGCATCTCCAGGGCGTCCCGCACGCCCCGGGTGGTGAGCAGGCCGGTCTTGGCGCCCCGGTGGGTCAGGGTGGCGTTGGTCGTCACCGTGGTGCCGTGGACGATGGTGCTGACCTCCTCGAGGAACTCCGACGTCGTTAGCCCGCGGTCGCGGGCCATCTCCCCGATCCCCTGGATCGTGGCGACGGACGGGTCGGCGGGTGTGGAGAGCACCTTGTAGATGTGGCCCGTCCCGTCCTCCTGGGCCAGGAGGAAGTCGGTGAAGGTCCCGCCCACGTCGATGCCGATCTTGTACATGCGAACCCTCTGGGCTATCAGCGGTCAGCCATCAGCTGTCCGCGGTCAGTTGGGACTCGATGGGCGGCGACCGACAGCGGATCGCTGACGGCTGACCGCTCCTAAAAGATCTTCGGCTCCTCGAACTCCCCGTACACCTGGCGGAACACGTCGGACATCTCGCCCACGGTGGCGTAGGCGCGGCAGCACTCCACGAGGAAGGGCATCACGTTCTTCCCCTCGCCGGCCGCCTGCTCCAGGGCCTTGAGGGTCCGGGTCACGGCGCTGGAGTCCCTCGTCCGGCGGACCTCCCGGAGGTCCGCGAGCTTCTCCTCGGACCACGACTCGTCGTACTCGTGG
>CAZGRT010000138.1:0-4678 GCA_964528225.1 uncultured Thermodesulfobacteriota bacterium
GGTTGCGGGCCGACGCGGGGCCGCGCCCCGCACCGCCGGACGGCACGACCCGCGCCCCGAGGCTTCGCGCGACCGCAGGGCTCGCATCGGTGGAGCCGTCGTCCACCACGACCACCTCGAGCCGGTCCGCGGGATAGCGGACCCGGCCCAGCGAGAGCAGGCACCGGCGAAGCTCGTCCGCCCGGTCCTTGACCGGGACGACCACCGTCACCGATGGCCACGCGCGCGGCTGCGCCTCCGCCTCGGGCTCGCTCTCCAGATACCCCGCCCGCGCCAGGGCCGCCAGGGCCCGGGCCTCGGCGGGAGTCCGCGGCCGGAGGGATGCCGGGGCCGAGACGAGCCGGAACAGGGTCTCGTTGACCCGCACGGCCCGAAGCGGCCGGTCGGCCACGAGGAAGAGACCTCCCTCCGACTCCCGGGGGGTCACCCCGGCAGCGAGGCGGAAGCTCACGCATCCCCTCCCGGCACCAGGCCCTCACGGCTCAGGATGCCGAAGAGCCGGTCCGCCACCTCCTCGGCCGTCCCGAAATGCATCACGCCGGACCGGGCCTTGATGCCCCCGGAGAGCAGCGCCGCCACCCGCTCGGGAGCCGGCAGCTCCGCGGCGGGGGTCGGAACTCGGATCGGCTGGGGGCACGGGAAGGAGACCCCGTCCGCGTCGAGGAGGGAGCCCCACTCCCCGACCTCGCAGGACGGGAGGTTGAGCTCCGGCAGGCCCCACGACTCCACCGGCGCCTCGGCGGCCCCGAGCAGGGCATCGACGTCGGGGTGCCGCGGCACCGCCGCGCCCTCCTCGAAGAGGACGCCGCACGGAAGCGGCATCGCGACCCGCTGCCGCGCTCCGCGGTCGGCCTTGCGGAGCACTTCGGCCGCGCCTCCGGCGATACGGCAGCTCACGGCCGCGTTCACCACCGGCAGCCCCAGGGACGCCAGCGCCAGGGCCGGGGCCGGGTCGTCCCCCGCGTCGAGCAGGCGAGACCCCGCGAACACCAGCGCCGGCCTCAGGATCGAGATCACGCGCCCGAGCAGCCGGGCCCGCGCCGCGGCATCGCCGTCCTCCAACCCGTGGTCCCACACCCGCACCGCCCGGGACGCCCCCATGGAGAGGGCCACCCGCAAGCCGTCCTCCACTCGCTCCGGCCCCACAGCCACGGCCGTGACCGCTCGGGCCCCAAGCCCGAGGGCCACCTCCAGGGCCTCCAGGTCCGCCGGGTTCACGATCCTGCGGAGTCCCCGGTCCCGCACCAGGGCTCCTTCCGCCGTGGTCTCGGCCGGGGGCTTGGGATCGACCACCTCCCGCAGCACGACCAGAACGTCTAGGGATTGGCTCGCCATGTCGCTCTCCCGACTCGCCGCTTGCGAGTCGTCAGGTCATCCGGAAGCTCACCCCGAACCCTCCACGGGGGTAGCGCCAGCGCTCGAAGTGCCCGTCGCAGACCACGTAGCAGGTGCCGCACTCCAGGCACCCGTCGTAGACGAAGGTGATCTTGCGGTCCTCCTCCGACCACGTGTAGCAGCGGGCCGGACAGGTCGTCGTGCAGCCCCGGTGGGTGCAGGCCGAGCAGGCGGCCGGATCCACCACGATGTGGGGCTCCCGGTCGATCTGGAAGCTCGTGTAGTCGAAGATGTCGTCGATGTTCACGTAGCTCATACGGCCCTCCAGGCGGTGAAGGCGTCGGCCAGGAGGTCGCGGGTGCTCATCCGCTCCCGAGCCTTGCGCAGGAAGAGCTTCGGCAGCTTCTCCTTCGGGGTGCCGTCGATCCGGTACACCCGGTCGAAGAAACCGCAGAGCACCTCGGGGTACGCCTCGTACATCCGCTCGATGTGCAGCATCTTGGGCGCGTTGCGGTAGAGCTTGAGGTCCTTCAGGACGAAGCTCTCCTCCAGCCTCTTCCGGTACCCCGCCAGCGCCCGGCGGCCGAAGTCGCCCTCCGTCGCGGCCTCGACCACGGTCTCCGCCGCAAGGGCGCCGGAGTGGGCGGCGAGGTTGATCCCCTCCAGGTTGAGGCCGTTGGCGTAGCAGAAGCCGGCCGCGTCGCCGGTGACGAGGATGCCGTCGCCGGCGAGCTCGGGCATCATGGCGTATCCCCCCTCGGGGATCACGTGGGCCGAGTACTCGAGCAGGCGTCCTCCCCGCAGGAGCTTCGCGATCTGCGGCTGGGCCATGAAGGCGTTGAGCAGGTCGTACGGGGTGGTCCCGTGGTCCCGAAGGCTTCCGATGTGCAGGACGAGCCCGATCGACACGCTGTCGTAGTTGGTGTAGAGGAACCCGCCGCCGCGCACGCCGCCGGTGCAGCCGACGAACTCGTTGGAGAGCCCCTGGTCCCGGGTGAGGCCGAAGCGGTCGTCGATGACCTCCTTCGGGAGGTCGATCAGGGCCTTGACGCCGACGGCCATGTCCTCCGGGCTGAACCGGGGCTTGCGCAGCCCTGCCTTGAGGGCGGTGAAGGAGAGCACGCCGTCCGCCGCGATCACCACCGGCGCGCGCAACTCGCTGCCGTCGCGCAGGAGCCTCACCCCCGCGATCCGGTCCCCGTCGCGGACGACGTCGTCCACCGTGGCCCGGGTCAGGAGCCTGGCGCCGGCCTTCTGGGCCTCCCTGGCGAGCCAGTCGTCCCACGCGGGGCGGTACACGGTGTAGCCGTTGTACGGGGCCCGGTCGAACGCCTCCGTCTCGTAGACGGCGTTGAAGCTCGACTCCCCGGTCATGAAGGTGAGGACCTTCTTCACCACGTGCCGCTGCAGGGGCGCCCGGTCCCAGAAGTCGGGGAAGACGGCCTCCAGGGCGGGCATGCGGTGCAGGAGCCCCCCGAACATGTTCTTCTCGCCGGCGAAGCTGCCCCGCTCGAGGAGCGCCACGTCCAGCCCGGCCCGCGCCAGGCACAAGGCCGCGGTGGACCCGGCCGGGCCGGCGCCGACGACGATCGCCTGGTAGGAGCGCTTCATCGGGCACCTCCCGCGGGGGCGACGGCCCGCACCCGTTCCAGGAGGAGCGGGAGCACCTCCCGGGCGTCGGCCACGAAGCCCTCGTCGGAGTTGGGGAACATGGGGGCCTTCGCGTCCACGTTGAGGGAGATGATGGTCTTCGAGTCCTTGATGCCGCCCACGTGGTGCATCGAACCCGAGATCCCGAGGCCCAGGTAGAAGCGCGGCGTCACGGTCTTGCCGGTCTGCCCGATCATCCGCTCGAACCCGGCGAACCCCTGGTCGTACACGGGCCGCGTCACGCCGAGGGAGGCGTGCAGCAGCCGGGCGACCTCCTGGAACCGCTCGAAGCTCTCCCGATCGAGACCCTTGCCGGCGCAGAAGATCACCTCTGCCTCGGACACGTCCACGGTCTGGGGATCCGGCGGGACGCGCTCCGTGATGCGGACCCGCTTGGCGTGCTCCGGCGCCTCGAAGGCCCACGGGGCGTGCCGCGGCTGGCTCGGCCGCATGGACGGCAGCACCACCGGGCTGAGGATCTGGGGGGAGCAGGTGAGCACCAGGGGGACGCCGCCGTCCCACCGCCGGTGCTCGACGACCTGCCGGCCCAGCAGGCGGCGGGACAGCCGGAGCCCCTCCTCCGACCGTTCGCAGGCGACCGCCTCGGTGAAGATCGCGGCGCCCAGTCGCGCCGCCGCCAGCGGTGCCAGTGCGGAACCGACGTCGTTGTGCGCGAGGAGCACCACCTGGGTCCCGCTGGCGCGGCAGGCGCCCGCCACGGCCTCGGCCAGGGCCTCGGGGTAGTCGGCCAGGGGCTCTGGGCACCGGATCTCGAGGATCTCGGGCACCCCGTAGGCGCCGAAGGGCTTCAGGGCCTCCTCCTCCGCGGGCGGCAGGCACGCCGCTCGCCAGGAGCACCCCAGGACCCGCGCGAGCTTGGCCCCCTCGGCGAGGATGCCCCGACCCGCGTCGTCGAGTTCCCCCTCCGGAAGCGGCACGTATACGAGGAGCCCTCCGGCTCCGGCGGCCAACGGGGACATCAGACTTCCCTCCCCACCTTGTGGCCGTCCCAGATGGCCATGTCCACCTTGCGCGGGGCGACGCAGTCCCCGACCCGGTGCAGTTCCTTCACCTTGCCCTTGAGCGCCTTGTACAGGCCGTCGTCCACCTCCTGCCCGATGGCCAGGACCACCGAGTCGTAGGGGCCGAACTCCCCCATGGCGTTGGAGTAGACGTTGATGCCCTGGAGCATCTTCGCGCCCGCCTCGCCGGCGATGGAGATCACCGCCGTGTCCGGGGTGAAGGTGCACCCCTTCTGGAGGAGCCGCTGCCGGGTGAGGTAGAGGTCCTGCAGCGGCCCGAGCTCGGCGCCGACGAACAGGCTCGAGCACAGGATGTGCACGGTCTTGCCGTGGTCCGCCATGTACTCGGCGGTGGAGGTCGCCCGGTGGTGGCCGTCCTGGTCCACGAGGCACACCTTCTCCCCGAGCTCCGCCTTGCCCTGGAGCACCTCCCAGACGCTGTACACCGCCGGGCCGTCGGCGCCTCCGATGCCGGGGTTCCTTGCCGGCACGCTGCCCGTGGCCACGATGACGGCGTCGGGGTTCTCCTTGAGGACCGTCTCCGGCGTCACCTCCACGCCCAGGTGCACGTTCACGCCCGCCTTGTCCACGTTGTCCTTCTCGTTGCGGATGAGGACGCCGAACTCGTCGCGGCCCGCGCCCTTCATCGCGATGCGCACCTGGCCCCCGAG
>CAZGRT010000139.1:0-6295 GCA_964528225.1 uncultured Thermodesulfobacteriota bacterium
CGGACCGACGATGGCCGGGATGGACCGCGTGCGGATGGGGCTGGTCGGCCGGGGCGGTCACGGGGCGTACCCGCACCGCTGCGTCGACCCCGTGGTGATGGCGGCGCACGTCGTCGTAGCGCTCCAGACCCTCGTCAGCCGAAGCATCGACTCCCTGGAGCCCTCGCTGCTGACGGTGGGCAGCGTTCACGGCGGCACCGCCCCGAACGTGATCCCGGACCGCGTCGAGTTGGACGGAACGATCCGGTACTACGAAGCCCGGACCCGCGAGGCCCTGCTCCGGGGCGTCGAGCGCGTCGGGTCGGGGGTGGCGGCGGCCCACGGCGGGCGCTTCGAGCTGGCGGTCGACGAGGGCTACCCCGTGACGGCGAGCGACCCGGAGTCTACCCGGCGGCTCGGGGCCCGCCTGGGCGAGGTACTCGGCCCGGGGGCGGTGCGCGAGGCGGAGCGCAGCATGGGCTCGGAGGACATGGGCCTGATCCTGGCCCGGGTCCCCGGATGCTACCTGCAGCTGGGATGCGCGGCCGACCCCGGCTCGGCGGAGCCCCTCCACAGCCCCCGATTCGCGATCGACGAGGCGTGCCTCCCGGTCGGCGTCGCCGTCCTGCTGGTCGCCTCGACCCTGCTCACGCCTTGAGCGCCCTCGCCACCCGGCGCCCGCACCGCAGGCTCTTGGGAAGCCAGGTCTCCAGCACGGCGGCCCGCTCCTCCTTGGAGAGCAGCCCTCCGTCCGGCCTCTCCTCGCGTACCCGGCGGCAGACGCTGTAGAGGCTCACCGCGGCGGCCACCGAGATGTTCAGGCTCTGGGAGAACCCGGCCATGGGGATGGTGTAGGCCCCGTCGCACAGAGCCTGCGTCTCGGGGCTGACCCCCGCCTTCTCGTTGCCGAAGACGAGGGCGATCGGTCGGTCCAAGGGGAGTTCCTCCAGGGGGACGGCGTCCGGGTGGAGCATCGCCGCGTAGACCCGGAAGCCCGACTCCCGCAGCTGCGCCACACACGCCGCGAAGGTGTCGTGGCGATGGAGCGTGAGCCACTTGTGCGCGCCGAGGGTGATCCGGCGGCTGAACACGAAGTCCTCCGCCGCCTCCACGGCGTGCACGTGCTGCACCCCGAGGGCGTCGCAGGTGCGCAGCAGGGCACTGGTGTTGTGCGGGTGATGGAGGTTCTCCACCACGGCCCGCACGGCTCCGAGACGCCGCGCCAGAACGGCCTGGATGCGGTCCCAGCGCTCCGGACGCAGCGCGCCGCGACGGATTTCCCCGGTCTGGTCCATGACGCGAGGATAGCAGAGGGGCGGGCGGGGCGAGAAGCCGCCGGCGCCGGGCGCCGGTCCGGTTGTGCGGCGCGGGGGAAGCCGTATCCTGGGAGGACTCGACGGGGGCGGGAGGAGGGCGAGGTGTCGTGGCGGTACTGGAAGCCATCCGCGTCCAGCGGGTGCAGTTCGAGGTGACGGGGGAGGGCGGACTCGAAGGGCGCCAGACCCCCTGCGAGATCCGGGTGCACGCGCGCGCGGCGCCGCAGGGGAAGGCATCGGTCCTGATGGTCGCCCGCTTCTTCGAGGGCGACCCCAGCCCCCCGTTTCGCCTGGAACTGGCGGTGGAGGGCCGGTTCCACCTGGAGGCGGGGGAAACGGTCGGCTCCGTGGCGCGGGGACCGGGGCCCGCCTGCCTGTACCCGTACCTGCGCGACGAGGTGGCGCACCTCACCCTGCGGGCGGGGCTCCCGCCCCTCCTCCTGCCGCCCCTTCGGCTGGCGCCGTCCTCGGTCCAGGTGCGGGAGGACGTGAATTGAGCCCGGAGCCGGCGGGCGATCTCGCGGGACGGGTGGTCGCGGTCCTACGCGGGGCGCGCGACCGCCTCGTGCGGGAGCACCTGAGGCTCGTGCGCGAAGAGGCGGGGCCGCACTACGGCGGCCGGCCGGCGGAGGAGATCGAGGGTACGGCCGCACGGGCCGTGGACGCCTACCTGGACGTCCTTGCCACGGGCGACTGGGCCCCCATGGAGGGGTTCGTCGGGGAGATCGCCCGCCGCCGCTTTCCCCAGCGCTTTCCCCCCTCGGAGGTGCAGCGGGCCTTCGCGACCTTCCGGGAGGCGGCCGACCCGGTGCTCGCGGCCGCACTCTCCGGGGAGGATCTGCGGCAGGCCCTGCGCCTCGTCACGGGGACCGTGGACCGGGCGATCCACCGATTCAGCGACGTCTACCAGGCGCTCCACGTGGACGAGCTGCGCGCCACCTCGGCGGAGCTCGAGGCGGCCCACGCGCAGCTGCGCGACCGCTACGCCCAGGTGGCCGAGGCTGCGGCGGTCAAGAGCCGGTTCTTCGCGAACATGAGCCACGACCTGCGCAGCCCGCTCAATTCGATCATCGGCTACGCCGAGCTCCTCCGCGACGGGGTCGACGGCCCGGTGGTCGAGGAACAGCGGCGCGACCTGCGCAGGATCCTGTCGAGCGCCGGGTACCTGCGAAGGCTCATCGACGACATCCTCGACATGACGCGCATCGAGGCGGGGGGGATGGAGGTCGTGGTCCAGCCCTTCGACGTGCGGGCCCTGGTGGAGGAGGCGGTCGAGACGGTGATCCCGGCGGCGTACCGCAAGGGGATCGCGGTGCGTGCCGAGGTCTCCCGCGCGGTGGGGCGGTTCGCCTCGGATCGGGAGAAGGTGAAGCAGGTCCTGATCAACCTCCTGGACAACGGGGTGAAGTTCACCGAGCGGGGCGAGGTGGTCTGCGTGGTGGGTCTCGCAGGGGAGCGTCTGCGCGCGGAGGTCCGGGACACGGGCATCGGCGTCGCCGAGGAGGACCGCGAAGCGATCTTCGCCCCGTTCCGGCGGGGGCCGCCGGGCCCTTCCGGGGACCGCCGGGGCACGGGGCTGGGGCTCGCCCTGAGCCGCATGCTCGTGGAACTGCTCGGCGGGCGGCTCGTGGTGGAGAGCGAGCCGGGCCGGGGAAGCTCCTTCTCCTTCTCCATCCCCACCGGGGCCGCCCCGGTGGTCGCGGGGGAGGGGGGGCGCCCTCGGATCCTCGTGATCGAGGACGACCCGGCGACGCGGGAACTGCTGGAGAAGGTTCTCGCATCGTCGGGCTACGACGTGACGGCGGCGAGGGACGGCACCGAGGGGCTTCGGTTGGCGGCCGAGAAGACGCCCGCGCTGGTGACGCTCGATCTCCTCATGCCGGACGTGGACGGTCGGGAAGTGCTGCGGCGGCTCCGGGAGGAGACCGCCACCCGGGACGGTCCCGTCGTGGTGGTCTCGTGCCTGGACCGGGGCGGAAGCGGGCTGCGCGCCGCCGCGGACGCCTACCTCGTCAAGCCCATCGACCGCGTGGAGTTCCTGGCCACGGTGCGGCGGCTCGTGAACCGGGACCCGGCGCCGCCGCAGGGGAACCGCCCTCTCGCCTGAAGCTCCCGGGCGGCCGGCGCGGGCCCCGCACGCGCCGCCCGGCTAGGGCTGGATCTCGGCGTGGATGCGCTGGAACGTCGAGTGGATGCGTCGGAAGGCGTCGAGCATCTCCGGGTCGAAGTGGGCGTGGGGCCGGATCCGGTCGTCCCCCTCCAGCATCACGCGGCACGCCTCCGCGTGGGACAGGGCGCGCTTGTAGGGCCGCTCGGACCGGAGCGCGTCGTAGACGTCCACCACCTTGCACAGGCGTGCCTCCCGGGGGATCGCATCCCCCGCGAGGTGGTTCGGGTACCCCGATCCGTCCCAGTTCTCGTGGTGCGCCGCCGCGATCCGGCGGGCCATCGCCAGGCGGGGGGAGGTGCCGATGATTTTCTCCCCCTGGCGGGTGTGCTCCTTCATCTTCTCGACCTGTCTCGGGGTGAGCGGGCCCTTCTTCTTCAGGATGTCCTCCGGGGTGTGGATCTTTCCCACGTCGTGCAGTTCCGCGCTGTAGGCGATGGTGCGGGCCTGGGCGGCGTCGTACCCCACCGCGAGGGCCAGGGTCTCGGCGTAGCGGCTCACCCGCAGGATGTGGTCGCCGGTCACCATGTCGTTCACCTCGCTGGCCCGGGCCAGGGCCCCCACGAGGTACAGGAACGCCTCCTCCACCTGGGCCACCCGGGACGACAGGGTCCACAGGGATCCCAGGGTGATGGCGAGGGCCGAGAGCACCTGCCCCTCGTAGCGGGTGGCGCGCCCGGGGTAGTTGAAGGCGACGATGGCCCCGGGCTGGTCCCCGACGATCCGGTAGCTGATGAAGTTGCGGATCTCCGCCCCCACGGCCTCCCGCACCACGGGGTGGAAGCGGCCCTGGTAGGACGCGAGGCTCGCGTCCTCGTCCTCGTGGTTCGAAACCACGACGCCCTCCGCGCCCGCGGAGTAGGCGTAGGAGCGCGCGGCGTCGAGTTCGAAGGGAGCCGTCGCCGCGCGGTATCCGTCGCCGGTGGTGCCGTACACCGTGCCGGTGAGGCTGGGCGGCTGCCCGTGGACGAGGAAGACGTGGGTCGGGGCGCGGGTGCCGAACTCGCCTTCCCCCAGCGCCATCTCGTTCATGGCCCGGAGCACGAGGCTGTCCAGGTCCGGCAGTTCCGGGCACTCGTGGCACAACTCCTCCAGGGCCTCGTCGGTCACCTTGAGGAGGTCCAGGGTCTGGCGGAACGCCAGGTGGCACAGGTCTTCGCCGCGCTTCCGTCGCACGCTTCCACTCCCTTCCGGCCGGTCCGTCCCCCCCCCGTGGGCCCGTCGGTCGACGGGCGCCAGGGCAGGGTACCCCGGCCGCTCCCGATGGCCATGCCCCCGGCATCCACCCGGGCGCCGAGGGGACGCGCCCTCAGTCGGGATCGGACAGGAGCTTCCCGGACTTGGCGATGTCGTGGCGCGGGTGGTCGGTGAAGATCACCGTCACGGCCTCGGCCGGACAGCGCGCGACGTCGACGAAGGCGTCGGTGACGCGTCGGGCGATGTCCCGCTTCTGCTCCACGGAGCGGCCTTCGAGCCAGTCGATGTTCACGATGGGCATGGTTCCTCCACGGCGGTGGCCCCGCGCTTGGCGGGGGTGTTGGTCAGGGCGCGCCGGACCAGCGGTCCAGCCGCCGGACGGCCTCGTCCAGGGTCTCGTCCCTCTTGCAGAAACAGAACCGCACCAGGCGGCGGCCCGACTCCGGGCGGGAAAAGAAGCTCGAGCCCGGCACGACGGCGACCTTCGCCTCCCGCACGAGCCGCATGGCGAACGCCACGTCGCCGTCCTCGGCGATGTCGGACACGTCGGTCATCACGTAGTACGCGCCCCGGGGCGGGAAGCAGCGGAAGCCAGCCCGCTCCAGGGCCGGGAGGAAGCGGTCCCTCTTCTGCTCGTACGTCCGGGCCAGTTCCCGGTAGTACGCCTCCGGCATCCCCAGGGCGGTGACGCCCGCCTCCTGCAGCGGGGCGGCGGCGCCCACCGTGAGGAAGTCGTGCACCTTGCGGATCGCCGCGGTCAGCGCGGGCGGGGCGATCGCGTACCCGATCCGCCAGCCCGTGACCGAGTAGGTCTTGCTCATGCCGTTGATCGTGACGGTCCGCTCCCGCATGCCCGGCAGCGTGGCGAGGGCGACGTGCTCGGTCCCGTCGAAGGTGATGTGCTCGTAGATCTCGTCGGTGACCGCCAGGACGTCGAACTCCCGGCAAAGGGCTGCGATCGTCTCGAGCTCCTCCCGGCCGAAGACCTTGCCCGTGGGGTTGTTCGGCGTGTTGAGGATGACGGCCCGCGTGCGGGGGCCGAAGGCCGCCCGGAGTTCGTCCGGGTCGAACTCCCACGACAGGCCGGCTCCGCTCGCGACCGGCCGCAGGGCCACGTACCGCGGCACGGCGCCGCACAGCACCGCGTCGGGCCCGTAGTTCTCGTAGAAGGGCTCGAAAACCACCACCTCGTCGCCGGGGTCCACCGTGGCCAGCAGGGCCGCGATCATGGCCTCGGTCGACCCGCAGGTGACCGTGATCTCGGTCTCCGGGTCCACCTCGAGGCCCAGGAACCGCCGGGTCTGGGCGGCCCGGGCCTCGCGGACGTCCCGGGCGCCCCACGGGATCGCGTACTGGTTGACGTCGGCGCGGATCGCGCCGCACGCCGCCTCCTTGAGCTCCGGGGGGCAGGGGAAGTCGGGAAAGCCCTGGGCGAGGTTCACCGCCCCGTGGACGAGGGCGTGACGGGTCATCTCGCGGATGACCGACTCCGAGAAGCGGCTCGCCTTCTGGGATACGCGCAGGGCGTCTCGGGGGGCCTTCGCCGGCCGGGTCGGGCGGCCGGGAGGACCCCGGCCCGCCGCCTCCGGAGCCCGGGGGCCCGGTCTAGTGCTTGAAGCAGCGCTGGCCGGTGTAG
>CAZGRT010000140.1:0-3452 GCA_964528225.1 uncultured Thermodesulfobacteriota bacterium
TTCCTCCACGGCGACCAGGACAAGATCTCGCCCATCGGGATGGGCTGGCGTCTCTTCGACGCCGCATCGGAGCCCAAGCGCTTCCGCACCATCCGCGGAGCGGGGCACGACGACCTGGGTTTCGTGGGAGGGGACGACTACTGGACGGCCTGGGAGGAGTTCGTCAAGGAGGTCGAAGCGAAACGCGCCTCCGCCACGGCTGCGGATGCGGCCCTCCACGCCGGCGGCCGGTGAACGGGCACACGGAAACGGGCCGCGCCCCGGGCGGCCCGGCGGACGCTCCCGTCAGTGGGACTCCTCGATGTACTGGGCGATGAGGTCCTGGGTCTCCCGCTCCACGTTGAGGAAGTACACGGCCACCCGGTATTCCTTGCCGCCCAGGGCCTCGGTCTGGGGCTCCACCCGCACGACCACCCCTTCGCACTCCACCGTGGCGGGCTCCCCAGAAGCGAAGGGCAGTTCCATGGCGACCTTGAGCTTGGCGAAGGGCGCCACGTAGCGCCTGGTCCTGCAGTACAGTCCTCGGGTCGAGATGTTGATCGACTCGGCCTTGAGCCCGTCGGGGCTGTCGTCGGCCACCCGCACCGGCAGACTGCGGTCGTAGCGCGGCTCTTTCCTTCGCTCCGCTCCCCCGGCCTCCTTCCCGCTCTTCACCATGGCGGCGCCCTCCCTTTCCTCTTCACGGCGTTGCATCCTCCACCCCTTCGAGTCCGGCCGAAGCGGCCGAGAACTCCCTCACGACCCGATACAGCGTGGTCCGCTGGGCCGCGCGGAACCCGGCGTCCAGGATGAGCTCCACCAGTCGGCTCATCTCCACCCGGAAGCGCACACCGGCCGCCGCGACCACGTTCTCCTCCAGCATGGTCGACCCGAGGTCGTTCGCACCGAACCGCAGGGCCACCTGGGCGACCTTCTCCCCCTGGGTCACCCAGGATGCCTGTACATTGGGCACGTTGTCGAGAAACAAACGAGACACGGCCAGCACCCGCAGGTAGCGCACGGCCCCCACCGCACGGCAGCCCGTGTCCTCCCCGAGCCTGGTGTGGCCCGGCTGGAACGTCCACGGAATGAAGGCGGTGAACCCGCCGGTCCGGTCCTGCAACTCCCGCACCCGCAAGAGGTGCTCCACCAGATCCTCGTCGGTCTCGGTGGCCCCGAACATCAGGGTAGCCGTCGTCGGCATGCCGAGCCGGTGCGCCTCCTCCATCACCCCGGCCCACTCCCTCCAGCCGATCTTGTCGGGGCTGATCTCCCGGCGGACGCGGTCTACCAGGACCTCGGCCCCCCCACCGGGAATCGAGTGGAGGCCGGCGTCGCGCAGGCGCCGCAAGGCCTCGGAGACTCCGATCCCGGCCAGCCTCCCCAGGTGCACGATCTCCGCCGGGGAGAGGCTGTGGTTCTGGACGCCCGGGAACCTGCGCCCGAACTCGCGGAAGAGATCCTCGAACCACTCGATGGGGAGGTCGGGGTGGAGTCCCCCCTGGAGCAGGATCTGGGTGCCCCCGCGCTCCACGAGTTCCTCGACCTTGCGGAAGATCTCCTCCGGGGAGAGCACGTACCCCTCCGGGTGGCCGGGGGCGCGGTAGAAGGCGCAGAAGCGGCACTGGCAGGTGCAGACGTTCGTGTAGTTTATGTTCCGGTCCACCACGAAGGTGACGATCCCCTCCGGGTGCAGGCGCCGTCGAACCTCGTCGGCCCTGCAGCCCAGGGAGAGGAAAGGCTCCTCGCGAAGCAGCCGTAAGGCCTCTTCCCGCTCGATCCGCCCGACGTCACCGTTCACGTTTCACGTCTCACGTTTCACGGCCTCTCCCACCGGCCGGTAGAGGGTATCGCGCTCCACCGGCACCTTGCCCGCCTCCCGGATCAGCGCCACCAGGTCCTCACGGGTCATGGACTCGCGGCTGGTGGCCCCGGCGTCGTGGGCGATGCGTTCCTCCACCACGGTCCCGTCCAGGTCGTCCACCCCGAAATGCAGGCTCACCTGGGCGATCTTCTCCCCGAGCATGACCCAGTACGCCTTCACGTGGTCGAAGTTGTCCAGGTAGAGCCGAGCGGCGGCCAGGGTTCGCAGGTCGTCGAAGCCCGTCGTGGCGGCGCCGGTGGCGAGCTCGGAGTTCCTCGGCTGGAACGCCAGGGGGATGAAGGCTTGGAAACCTCCGGTCCGGTCCTGGAGGTCCCGGAGCAGGCGCAGGTGCTCCACCCGGTCCTCCCGGCTCTCCACGTGGCCGTAGAGCATGGTGGCGTTCGACCGCAGACCCAGGCCGTGGGCGATCTCCATGATCTCCAGCCAGCGGGCGCCGGAGATCTTCTCGGGGCAGATCCGCTGCCGCGTCGGTTCGTACAGGATCTCCGCGCCGCCGCCGGGGAGGCTCCCCAGACCGGCCTCCCGGAGCTCTTCGAGCACCTGCCGGGCGCCGCGCCCGGAGACCCGGGCCAGGTGGTCGATCTCCACCGCGGTGAAGCCCTTCACGTGCAGACCGGGGTGGCGCCTTCGCAGTTCCTGCAGCACGTCCCGGTACCACTCCATGGGGAGGTCCGGGTGCAGCCCGCCCACGACGTGGAGCTCCGTGGCCCCCTCCGCCTCCGCCCGGTCTGCCCGCCGGAGCACGTCGTCCAGGGTCAGGGCGTAGGCCCCCGGCTCGCCTTCGCTCCGGCTGAAGGCGCAGAACCGGCACCGGTTCACGCAGATGTTGGTCGGGTTGATGTGGCGGTTCACGTTGTAGAACACGCGGTCGCCGTTTCGGGCGCGGTTGAACCGGTCCGCCAGTTTCCCCACCCCGAGGAGGTCCTCGGAGGAGAGCACGGCCAGGGCCTCGTCCTGCCCCAAGCGGTCCCCGGCCTCCACCCGTCGCCCAACCTCGGCAAGGGAGGGGAGCCGGCTCACAACACCACGTCCAGGAAGGTGGCCGAGAACACCACGAGGCTGATCACGCCGTTCATCGAGAAGAACGCCGCGTCGAGTCGGGAGAGGTCGGAGGGGGTGACCAGGGCGTGCTCGTAGAGGAGCAGGGCGGCCACCGCCCCGACCCCCAGCAGGTACCAGAGCCCCAGGCCGAAGAGCGGGACCTGGAGCAGCAGCAGGGCCACGAGCAGGACGTGGAGCCGCGCCGCGGCCTTGAGGGCGCGGCCCCGGCCCCACCGCTGGGGAACGCTGTGGAGCCCGTGGGCGCGGTCGAACTCCTCGTCCTGGAGGGCGTAGAGGATGTCGAATCCCGCGACCCACACCAGCACCGCGACCCCCAGTGGGACGATCCGCCAACTCCACCGGCCGGTCACCGCGACCCACGCGCCCAGGGGCGCAGCCGCCAGGGCGAGCCCCAGGAGGTAGTGGCACAGCGCCGTGAACCGCTTCGCGTAGGGGTACAGGAAGATCACCCCTAGGGCGATCGGCGAGAGCTTGAGGCACAGGGGATTGAGGGCCCACGCCGAGAGCTCCAGGAGGACCACCCCCC
>CAZGRT010000141.1:0-6433 GCA_964528225.1 uncultured Thermodesulfobacteriota bacterium
GATCACCGTGGGGTCGCTCTCCAGCCGCATCCCCCGCTCCAGGCGGTTCAGGAACACCGCCGCCACGAGGGGGCGCTCCGACTCCTGGCCCGTCTCCTTCTCTACGATGGAGGCCAGGGTCACCCAGCGCCGGAGGTCGAACCCCCGGCTCGCGGCCTCCGCCGCGAGGGGTTCCGTCACCTCCCGGAAGCGCCCCACCATTGCGCCGACGACCGCATCGGCCGTGATCCCCCGCGCGAAACGGTACGTATCCGGAAACAGGTACCCCTCAAGCGAGGGCCCGGGGACGCCCCACCGGGAGACGGACCCCGCATCCCGCACGAGCGCCTCGAATGAATCCGCTCCCACGACCTCGGCGGCCTCGAGCACGGCACCGATCTCGGCGAGGGACAACCCCTCCGGGATCGTGACCGAGACCTGCTCGACGCGCCCCGCCTCCAGATCGGCGAACACATCCACGAGCCGCACCGGGGCGGAGAAGACGTACCGCCCTGCCTTCACGGCTTGCGGCCGCGCCCATCGGCGGAGACCCAAGCGCGTGGCCCACTGCCACGGACTCAGCCCCTCCTCCGCCAGGATCCGGGCGACCGTTGCCGGGCCGGCCCCCCTTGGGACCTCGAAGCGATATTCCCCTTGGCCCCGCGGCTCGTGCAGGTACTGGGCCACCCGCGCGCCGCCGACGCACGCTGCCGCGGCTGCGCCCCACGCCGCCCAGGCGAGGGCGCGGGCTGGGAGTCTCATCTACCGGGTCAGCCAGTTCTTCACGAAAAACCAGGTCGTGGCCCGATTGAGGTCCGCGATCGCCGTGGTCAGGGGGACCTCCTTGGGGCAGGCCTTCACGCAGTTCTGCGCGTTCCCGCACTCCGTGATCCCCCCGTCCCCCATCACGGCCTCCAGACGCTCCTCCGCCAGGGCGCTCCCGATGGGCGAGATGTTGAAGTAGAGCGCCTGGGCCAGGGCCGACGGCCCGATGAAGTTCGTCCGGGAGTTCACCTGCGGGCACGCCTCCAGGCAGCAGCCGCACGTCATGCAGCGGCTCAGCTGATAACCGAACTGCCGCTTCTTCTCCATGAGGCGGGGGCCGGGGCCCAGGTTGTACGTGCCGTCCACGGGCACCCACCCCTTCACGCGCTTCAGGCTCTCGAACATCACACCCCGGTCCACCATGAGGTCGCGCACCACCGGGAACGTCGAGAGGGGCTCCAGGACGCTCGGCTGGGCCAGCTCCTCGACCAGGGCGGTGCAGGCCTGTCTCGCGCGGCCGTTGATCACCATGGAGCACGCCCCGCACACCTCCTCGAGGCAGTTGCAGTCCCAGACCACGGGGGTCACCGGACGCCCCCCGGCATCCGCGGGGTCCTTCTGGATCTCCTGGAGGCAGGTGATCACGTTCATGTGAGGGACCCGCTTGACCGCGAACTCCTCCCACCGGGGCGGCGCGTCGGGTCCCTCCCGGCGCTGGATGCGCAGCCGAACCAGGTCGCTCATGCCGTCGCCTCCTTCTTCTCCACGTCGTACTTGCGCGGGCGCGGCGCGATGTACTGGACGTCCACCTCCTCGTACTCCAGGGACGGTCCGTCCGGGGTATGGGCGGCGATCGTCGTCTTGAGGAAGCGACCGTCGTCGCGGTTCGGGAACTCGGGCTTGTAGTGGGCCCCCCGGCTCTCGTCGCGGAGCCGGGCCCCCAACGTCATCACGTGCGCGAGCTCGAGCATCAGCCAGAGCTGCCGCGTGAAGTGGAGCGACTGGTTCGAGCGCCACCCCCGATCGGAGAGCCCGATCCGACGCCAGCGTCCCTTGAGCTCGACGATCTTCTCGAGCGTCTCGTCCAGGCGGGCGTTGTGCCGGACGACGGTCATGTTCTTCGTCATCGTCCGGCCGAGCTCCCGGTGCAGGCGGTAGGGGTTCTCGTCGCCTTCCCGCGCCAGGATCTCCGCGAGGAGAGCCCTCTGCCGCGCGGCCTCGGCCTCGGCCGCACCGGCCGCCGCCCGCGCCTCGGCGTCGGCGTGCTCCATCGCCTTCTGAGCCGCCAGCTGCCCCCCGTAGATGCACGACAGCAGGCTGTTCGCCCCGAGCCGATTCGCCCCGTGGTACTGGTACTCGCACTCCCCGGCGGCGAAGAGCCCCGGGATGCTCGTCATCTGGTCGAAGTCCACCCAGAGCCCGCCCATCGAGTAGTGCACGGCGGGGAAGACCTTCATCGGGGTGCGGGCGGGGTCCTGCCCGGTGAACTTCCGGTAGATCTCCAGGATGCCCCCGAGCTTCACCTCCAGTTCCCGCGCGGGGATGTGGGTCAGGTCGAGGTAGACCTGCAGTTCCCCGTCCACGCCGAGGCCCTGGTTGACGCAGACGTCGAAGATCTCCCGGGTGGCGATGTCCCGCGGCACGAGGTTGCCGTAGGCCGGATACTTCTCCTCCAGGAAGTACCACGGCTTCCCGTCCTTCGGCACCCAGACGCGGCCGCCCTCGCCCCGGGCGGACTCGCTCATGAGCCGGAGCTTGTCCTCCCCCGGGATCGCGGTGGGGTGCACCTGGATGAACTCGCCGTTGGCGTAGCGGGCTCCCTGGCAGTAAACCCCGGCCGCCGCCGCCCCGGTGTTGATCACCGAGTTGGTCGACTTGCCGAAGATGAGGCCGGGCCCCCCCGTGGCGAGGATGACGGCCCTCCCGGTCAACGGTCGGACCTCCCCGTCGACCAGGTCCACGACCACAATTCCCCGGCAGGCTCCCCGGTCGTCGAGCACCGCGGACAGGAACTCGCACCCCTCGTGCTTCTGCACGAGGCCGGCGGCCTCGTAGCGCCGGACCTGCTCGTCGAGCGCGTAGAGGAGCTGCTGGCCGGTGGTGGCACCGGCGTAGGCCGTGCGGTGGTGCTTCGTGCCCCCGAAGCGGCGAAAGTCCAGGAGGCCCTCCGACGTCCGGTTGAACATGACGCCGAGGCGGTCAAACATGTAGATGATGCCCGGCGCCGCCTCGCACATCCGCTTCACCGGCGTCTGGTTCGCCAGGAAGTCGCCCCCGTAGACGGTGTCGTCGAAGTGCTCCCAGGGGCTGTCCCCTTCCCCCTTGGTGTTGACCGCGGCGTTGATGCCGCCCTGGGCGCACACGGAGTGGGACCTTCGCACCGGAACCAGGCTCACGAGGTCCACGTGGAAGTTCTGCTCGGCGGCCCTCACGGCCGCCATCAGCCCGGCCAGCCCGCCCCCGACGACGACGATGTTCCTTCGATCCACTGGGCGACTCCCCTTCAGAAGTATCCGCCGGTGCGGAGCGTGTACAGGCCGTAGGAGCAGAGCACCAGGAAGGCGAGGAAGCTCACGCCCACGAACACCTTCTGGCTGTGGGGCCCGATGGTGATCCCCCAGTCGATGCACGTCCCGAAGATGCCGTTGGCCAGGTGGAACACGGCCGTCACCACCCCGGCATACCAGAACAGGGGATACCAGCCTCCCAGGGACCAGCCCCAGACCTCGGACCCCACGTGGGCGAGGAGGAACGGGACCAGGACGATCCCCGTGGCGCGCTGGAGCACGTACATCCAGTTGCGCACGTACCCGCCGTAGCGCAGGAGGTTGGGCTGGGACTCGTAGCAGATGTAGAGCCCGTAGAGACCGTGGAACAGCAACGGGGCCCATAGGAACAGGACCCGGAAGAGAGGGGTCTCGTAGGCGCCCTCCCCCCGGACGTGCAGGCACAGGAAGTACCCCAGGAAAAGGAAACCCGTGAAGCTGTGGAGTTTCCGCAGCCAGAACTGGGTGCAGCACGCGCGGTTCCCCAACATCGCCCTTCTCCTCTCGGGGGCGTTTCCCGACTCGGCGAGTGTAACAGCTGGGTCGTCCCGAGGCCACGGTCCCCGTCGCGCCGAGACCCGTGCGAGGGCACCCTTCCGGACCCAGGGGGCCCTACGGCTCGGCGGTCAACCGCTCAGAGACCCGCTGGAGGAGGCGGTCGGCCTCCTCGACTTCGGCACGCAACTCCTCGGGGAGGGAGGTGCTCAGCACGGCCAACTCGCCCCGCACCCGGGCCAGCGCCGCCCGCGACTGGACGCCCTCCCAGGCTCCCATCCGCTGGTGCTGCCGTTCCAGATCCGAGCGCAGGACCCCGAGATCCCGGCGAACCTGCCAGACCACGGTGGCGCCGACCCATCCCAGGAGCAGGAGGAGGCCGAGCAGGACCGTGCCGAACAGGAAGAAACGGTCGCGATCGCCTCTCGGCGGCGCGGCCCCGGCCGACCGCGGAGTCGGGGCAGGTTCCGCGTCGGCGGGCGCCCCGTGGGGGACCGCACCCCGATCCCCGTCCGGGGGGGCTGCCACGGTGCCACCCGACGCCGGGTGCGCGCCCTCCGGGGCTTCGAAGGGATCATCCGGTGCGGAGTCGCGCGCAGGGGCGGGACCCGCCGCGTCGTCCTCCCCGTCGGGAGAAACCCGGGCCTCTGGTTCGTCCGCCATGGGGCCTCCTCTTGGCGGGCTGGGGCAGGCAGCGGTCCTGCAGGGTCCCGACGAAGTCCGTCACGCCGGCCTGCCGTGAAGGCTCAAGCGTCGGGCGCCCAGATCACCGCGAGGATCTGGGCCGGTTCTCCCCCGTGGCACGTGACCCGGTGGGGAAGCGTCGCATCGTAGAGGATGCTGTCCCCCGGTTCGAGCACGTCCGAGTGGCCGGCCAGCAACACCTCCATCCGCCCGGAGATCACGAACAGGAACTCCTCCCCGTCGTGGACCGAAGGCTTGTGCTCCCGCACCGTCGGCGGCTCGAGGGTGATGAGGAACGGCTCCATCCGCCGCCCCTTCTTGCCGAACCCGAGGGACTCGTAGGTGTAGCCGTACGACACTCCCTCCTTGGAGGCGAAGCGGGAGACCTGCCGCCGGTCGTCCTTGCGGACGAGCGCGTAGGGCTCTCCCGCCTGCTCGCCCCACAGGTCGCCGATCCTCACGCCCAGCGCGTGGGCGATCTTTCCCAGTGCCCCCAGGGGAGGGCTCACCAGGTGGTTCTCGATCTGGTTGATGAGGGCCGAGGAGTACCCGGTGCGCTCGGCGAGGTCCTGCAGGGTGAGACCCGCCCCGTCCCTCACCTGCTTGATCCGCTCCCCGACCGGGATGAGAGCTTCGCCGCCCATGGTCTCCTCCTGTCTCCTGGACCGGCCGTCACCGGGAACCGGCCAGGGCCGCACCCGCCTCCAGGGCCTTGAGGTTCACGGGGATGAGCTTGTGGTGCTTCTCCGGGAGAACCTCGGGCAGCGCCTCCCCGAGCCGGGGGAAGTCCACGGCCCGGGTCGCGCCCACGTACGCCCCGAGGGCCACCATGCTGGCCAGCCGGCCGTCCCCGATCTCCAGGGCCGCCTCGTTGCAGGGAACCCGCAGGATGCGGATGTCCTCCCGAGACAGGGCTCCCTCCGGGATCAGGGAGGAGTTCACCACGATCGCGCCGCCCGCCCGGACCCGGGGCCCGAACTTGACGGCCGAGGGCTCGTTCATGGCGATCACTCCCAGGGGCGTCCGGGTCACCGGGCTCCCGATCTCCTGGTCGGAAAGCGTCACGGTGCAGTTGGCCGTGCCGCCGCGCATCTCCACCCCGTAGGATGGGAAGTAGGTCACCCGCAGCCCCTGGCGGAGGCCCGCCACGGCCAGGAGGTTGCCGATCATCAGGATGCCCTGGCCGCCGAACCCGGCCATGATCACGTCGTGCTGCATCGAAACTCCGGTACGCGGCCGACGCCGCCCGAGCCTCTCGCTTCCGGCCCGGGCACCGTCTCCGCTAGAGGAAGTCCGTCCCGGTGCGCTCCTTGAACACCCCGAGGGGGAAGTACGGGATCATCTCCTGCTGGATGTGCTTGATCGAAGCGAGGGGGGAGAGGCCCCAGTTGGTCGGGCAACTGGAGAGCACCTCGACGAACCCCATCCCCTTCTGTTCCAACTGGGTCTCGAAGGCCTTGAAGATCGCCTTGCGCGCCTGGTTGTGATGGGCCGGGGTGTCGACGGAGACCCGGGCCGCGTAGCCCACGCCCTCCAACTGGGCGAGCATCTCCGCCATCTTGATGGGGTACCCGTCCTGGGCGAAGTCGCGGCCGTAGGGGCTCGTGGTGGTGCGCTGCCCGAGGGTGCTGGTGGGGGCCATCTGCCCGCCGGTCATCCCGTAGATGGCGTTGTTCACGAAGATGGTCGTGAGGTTCTCCCCGCGGTTCGCCGCGTGGATGCTCTCCGCCGTCCCGATGGCGGCGAAGTCCCCGTCACCCTGGTAGAGCAGGACGAACTTGTCCGGGTTGGCCCGCTTCACCCCCGTGGCCACGGCCTGGGCGCGGCCGTGGGGCGACTCCACCACGTCGATGTCGAAGTAGTCGTACAGGAAGACGCTGCACCCCACGCAGGCCGCGCCGATCGTCTTCTCCCGCACGCCGAAGTGGTCGATCGCCTCTCCCACCAGCCGGTGGATCACGCCG
>CAZGRT010000142.1:0-1542 GCA_964528225.1 uncultured Thermodesulfobacteriota bacterium
GCCTCGACCGCTACGAGGCCCGCAAGAGGGTCCTCGCCGACCTCGAGGCCCGGGGTGCCCTCCTCCGGGAGGAGAAGCACGGGCACGCGGTCGGGCACTGCTACCGCTGCCACACGGTGATCGAACCCCTCGTGTCGCGCCAGTGGTTCGTCAAGATCGAGCCCCTGGCCCAAGCCGCCCTTGAGGCCGTGCGCCAGGGCAGGACCCGAATCGTCCCGACCCAGTGGGAGAAGACGTACTACCACTGGATGGAGAACATCCGCGACTGGTGCATCTCGCGCCAGATCTGGTGGGGCCACCGGATCCCCGCGTTCACCTGCGGGGAGTGCGGCGAGCTCACGGTGGCCCGGGAGGACCCGCGGGCGTGTCCGCGGTGCGGGTCCGGCCGCCTGGAGCAGGAGACCGACGTCCTCGACACCTGGTTCTCTTCCGCGCTGTGGCCCTTCTCGACGATGGGGTGGCCGGACCGCACGCAGGAGCTCGAGAAGTTCTACCCCACCAGCGTGCTCGTGACCGGCTTCGACATCCTGTTCTTCTGGGTGGCCCGGATGATGATGATGGGCCTCAAGTTCATGGGGGACGTCCCCTTCCGGGACGTCTACATCCACGCCCTGGTCCGCGACGAGAAGGGCCAGAAGATGTCGAAGTCCAAGGGCAACGTCATCGACCCGCTGGAGGTCATCGACCGGTTCGGCGCCGACGCCTTCCGCTTCACGCTGGTGGCCTTCGCGGCCCAGGGTCGGGACATCCGGCTGTCGGTGGAGCGGATCGAGGGGTACCAGCGCTTCGTGAACAAGATCTGGAACGCGGCCCGGTTCGCGCTCCTGAACCTCACGGACTTCGGTCCGGCCGCCCCCGAGGTCGCCTTCGCCGAACTCTCCGCCCAGGACAAGTGGATCCGCACCCGCCTGCGTGCCGTGGCGGGCGAAGTCCGGGCGGCCCTGGACCGGTACGAGTACGACAAGGCCGCCGGCGTCCTGTACCAGTTCGTCTGGCACGAGTTCTGCGACTGGTACGTGGAGATGGCGAAGCGCCCGCTTTACGCCGTGGAGGAACCGCGGGGCCGTCTGGCGGTTCAGCAGACCCTGGTCCGGACCCTCGACGGGGTGTTCCGCCTCCTCCACCCGTTCATGCCCGTCGTCACCGAGGAACTCTGGCACGCGCTTCCGTGGCCTTCGTTCCTGGGCGAACGCCCGGACTCGTTGATGATCGCGCCCTTCCCGGAGTCGGAGGCGATGCCCGCTGACGAGGAGGCGCGGGCGCGCATCGAGCTCGTGCAGGCCACGGTCTCCGCCATCCGGAACGTGCGCGGCGAGATGAACGTGCCGCCCTCCCGGAAGATACGCGCCCTCGTGCTGGGGGATGCCGCCGCCACCGGGGGCGTGCGCGCCGAGGCCGACACCGTGGCCGCCCTCGCCGGCCTTTCCAGTCTCGAGTTTCTCGCCGCCGGGGCCCCGCGCCCGGAAAAGGCGGCGGTGGCCGTGGCGGCGGGCATGGAGATCTTCCTCCCCCTCGCCGGCCTCATCGACCTCGCCGAGGAGG
>CAZGRT010000143.1:0-17396 GCA_964528225.1 uncultured Thermodesulfobacteriota bacterium
AAGGTGGAACAAATTTCTTAAATATAGCAGCGAATATTATCCTAACATACAAAATAACCAAAAGAATGAATCAAGTAATTTAAAATATTATATATTTCCAACGCAGGGCGGCCCGGAGGTTGCCCGCGGCGTCCAGGGCCAGCAGGTTTCCGCGGCGGCCGACCGCCTCGAGGACGAGGCCGACGGGAGCCTCGCTCCTGCCGAGACGCAGTTCCACCGCTCTCTCGAAGGGAAGGGAGCGGGCGGCGAGCAGGCGCCCGCCCTCCGCGTGGGCGCGCAGGTAGGCGGCCAGGGCCCCGGGACGCGGCGGACACGGGGGCCGGCGCTCCGCAAGTCCCAGGCCGGGCGCCCGGGCAAGCGGACTCAAGAGGAGGTGCGCGGTGCGGCCCGGCGACCGGAGCCTCAGCACGAGGCGCCCGTCGCGATCTTCCCACGCCCCCTGGACCCACGCACCGCCCCAGCCCTGCTCGAGTTCGAGCGCCAGGCGGGCCAGGAGGAAGGCGTCCATCGGCTCCGCTCGCGAATCAGGTCCGTACGGGGGGCGAATCACTCGTCACGAATCACTCGTCACGAATCACTCGTCACGGGTCACTCGTCACGGGTCACTCGTCGCGGGTCACTCGTCACCCCTCACCACCCCGGCAGGGCGTACTGCAGGGGCGCGGCGGCCGCCTCCTGGAGGGGCGCGAGGGCGTCGGCGTCCTCGCCGAGCACCCAACGCAGTATTCCCTTGGGCTCCTTGCGCCGGTAGTCGAGCTTGGGCTCGCCCTCGATGTCGCCCAGTTCGCCCGCGACCCGCACCGCGTCCCAGAACCCCCCGAGCTCGTCCACGAGGCCCAGGCCCAGGGCCTGCCGGCCCGAGTAGACGCGGCCGTCCGCGAGGTCGCGCACCTCCTCCGCGTCCATCCCGCGCCCCTCGGCCACGGCGGAGACGAACTGGTCGAAGAGGTCGTCGACGAGTCCCTGGAAGACCGCCCGCTCCTGCTCGGTCATCTCCCGGAAGGGGGAGCCCGAGTCCTTGAACGGCCCGCTCTTCACCACCTCGGAGCGCAGGCCGAGCTTGTCGAAGAGCACGTGGAAATCCTTGAACTGGGCGATCACGCCGATGGAGCCGGTGGCGGTACCCGGGTTGGCGACGATGCGCGTCGCCGGGGCCGACACGTAGTACCCGCCCGACGCGGCCAGGGCCCCCATCGAGACGACCACCGGCTTCCTTCCGGCCGTGCGCCGCACCTCGTCGTGGATCTCCTGGGAGGGCGCGATCACGCCCCCGGGGCTGTCGACCCGGAGCACGACCGCCTTCACCTCGTCCTCTGCCGCCAGTTCCCGCAGCGCCTCCACCGTGGGCCGGGCGTCGAGGATGAAGCCCCGCAGCTCGACGACGCCCACTCGCTCGCCCAGGGGCAGCGCCGCCTGCCCCTTCCAGAGGGACACCGCCACCAGCGCGACGACGACCCCGACCACGAGCGCCAGGAGGAATCCGCACCCGATGAGGAACCGCTTCATGCCGACCTCCCCGAACGAAGACGGGCCGGGTCCTCGCGAACCCGGCCCGACGCCACGCGTACCCGCGCCCCGCTGCTACTCGGAGGCGGAGCCGTTCTTCACCTTCTGCCGAGCCGCCAGGATCTTCTCGCCCAGGGTGGAGGCGGAGCTCTCCGCCATCTCCCGGTTCAGGGCGTCGAGCGCCTTCTTCTCGGCGAGGACCTCGGCGTCCTCGATGGCCTTCATCGAGAGCGAGATCTTCCGCTCCTCCTGGTCGATGTTGAGCACCTCGGCCTGGATCTGCTGGCCGAGCTCGACCACCTTGGAGATGTCGTCGACCTTGTCGCTGGAGAGCTCGCTCACGTGCACCAGGCCCTCGATGCCGGGCTCGAGCTCCACGAAGATGCCGAAGTCGGTGATGTTGGTGACCTTGCCCTCGACGATGGACCCCACCCGGTACTTCGCCTGGATGCCCGCCCAGGGGTCGGCCTCGAGCTGCTTGATGCCCAGGCTGAACCGCTCGTTCTCCTTGTCGATGTTCAGGACCACCGCCTCCACCTCGTCGCCCACGTTGTAGAGCGTGCCGGGGTGGGTGACCCGCTGGGTCCAGGAGAGGTCGCTCACGTGGATCAACCCGTCGATCCCGTCCTCGACCCCGAGGAACAGGCCGAAGTCGGTGACGTTGCGGATCTGGCCGCGCACGACGGCCCCCACGGGGTAGCGCTCCTCCAGGAGGTCCCAGGGGTTGGGCTGGCACTGCTTCATTCCCAGGGAGATCCGCCGGCGGTTGATATCGAGGTTGAGCACCATGACCTCGGTTTCCTGGCCGATGGACACCTTCTCGCTGGGGTGGTTGATGCGCTTGGTCCAGCTCATCTCGGAGATGTGCACGAGGCCCTCGATCCCCGGCTCCAGCTCCACGAAGGCGCCGTAGTCGGTGATGGAGACCACCTTGCCCATGATGCGCGACCCGATCGCGTACTTGTCCTCGGCGGTCGTCCACGGGTCGGGCTGGAGCTGCTTGTAGCCCAGGCTCACCCGCTCGCGCTCCGGGTCGAAGGAGAGGACCTTGACCGTGACCTCGTCGCCGATGTCGAAGACCTCGGAGGGGTGGTTGACGCGGCCCCAGCTCATGTCCGTCACGTGCAGGAGCCCGTCGATGCCGCCCAGGTCGATGAACGCCCCGTAGTCGGTGATGTTCTTGACCACGCCCGCGAGGATGGCCCCCTCTTCGAGTTTCTTCAGGGTTTCCTTGCGGTGCTTCTCGCGCTCCTTCTCCAGGAGCACCCGTCGGGACAGGACGATGTTGCCGCGCCGGCGGTTGAACTTGATGATCTTGAACTTGTACGTCTCGCCGATGAGCTTCTCCAGCTGGCGCACCGGCCGGAGGGCCACCTGGGAGCCGGGCAGGAAGGCGCGCACGCCGATGTCGACCGAGAGGCCGCCCTTGATCCGGGCCACGATCTTGCCCTCGACCTCCTCGTCGTTCTCGGCCGCCTTGCTGATGGTGTCCCAGACGCGGATCTTGTCGGCCTTGTCCTTCGACAGGAGGACCATGCCGTCGTCGTTCTCCAACTGCTCGACGAGCACTTCCACCTCGTCGCCGACCTTGATCCCGGCCTTTCCGTCGGGGCCGCGGAACTCGTAGAGCGGCACGACGCCTTCCGACTTGTACCCGATGTCCACCACGGCGAAGTCGTTGGTGACCTTGATCACGCGTCCCCGGGCGACGGACCCCTCCTCGGCTCCGCCCCCGGTCTCTTCGAGCAGGGCGGCGAAGTCGAGTTCTTCTTCCTCGTGGTGGTTCATGCTGTTGGTTTCGCTTGTCATGTCCTCTTGCAACCTCCTAAGGTCTTTATTCAAAAAGGGCCGCTGCGCGCCCCCTTTTGTCGAGCGAGTCGCGGAGGGTACCACAGACGCTCCGCGGGTCTCAACACCACAATTGCGGAAAACTCCAGCCTCTTCGGGCGGCGCCGACCCCGGTTCAACCGCCCCCGGGGGAGGCCAGGCGCTCCCGCACCAGGGCGGCCACCCGCTCCACCACCTGCGCCACCGTGAGCCCCGTGGTGTCCACGGCCACCGCGTCCGCGGCGGTACGGAGCGGAGCGTGTTCCCGGGTGCTGTCCTGCTCGTCCCGCGCGCGGATGTCGGCCAGGACCTCCGCGGCGCGCACGGCCTGCCCCCGGGCGGCCAGTTCCTCGGTTCGCCTCCGCGCGCGCTCCTCGTCGGAGGCGGTGAGGTAGACCTTCAGCAGCGCATCGGGGAAGACGACCGTCCCGATGTCGCGCCCTTCCAGCACGGAGGGCCGGGCCTCCCCCAGTTCGCGCTGGTAGCGCGCCATCGCTTCGCGCACCGGCTTGCGGGCCGAGACGCGGGAGGCGAGGTCGCTCACCCGGTGCTCCCGGATCTGCGCGGACACGTCCTCCCCGTCCAGCAGCACCCGGGAACTCCCGTCCGAGCCGGGGCGAAACTCGATCACGGTGCCCCGGCACAGGCGCTCCAGCGCCCCGTCGTCGCCGAAGTCCACCCCCTGCCGGTCCGCCTTGAGGCCCACCGCCCGGTACATGGCCCCGGTGTCCACGTGCTGCCACCCGAGGCGGGCCGCCAACCGGCGGGCCACCGTGCTCTTGCCCGCCCCGGAAGGGCCGTCGATCGCCACCACCCTCACGCTCATGGCTCCGCGCTACTCTCCTCCGGGGCCGGCTCGCCTTGCAGGAGGGTCTCCACCCGATCCCAGAGCCGGTCACGCCCCTGCCGGGCCTTCACGGAGGTCGGCACCAGCTCCGAGGCCTCCACGCGGACCGCCTTCCCGATCTGCTCGAGGCGGGCCTTCAGCCGGCCCCGCGGGACCTTGTCGCACTTCGTCACCACCGGCACCAGGGGACGCCCCGCCGATCGGACCCAGAAGGCGAAATCCCGGTCCTGCTCCGAGGGGTCCCGCCGCACGTCCAGCAGGAGGAGAACGGCTCGCAGGGACGACGATTCGCGCACGAAGTGACGGACGTTCTCGCTCCAGCGGGCGACGGCCGGGATCGGGGCCCGCGCGTAGCCGTAGCCGGGGAGATCGACCAGAACGAACTCCTCGCCGACCAGGAAGAAGTTGAGCGCTTGGGTGCGGCCCGGCGTCCCCGAGGTCCTCGCCAGGGCGCGGCGGCCCAGGAGGAAGTTGATGAGGGAGGACTTGCCCACGTTGGACCGGCCCGCCACGGCCACCTGGGGCCAGGGCATCGGCGGGGCGTCCTCCCACCGGGGCGCGCTCGCGAGGAACCGGGCCTGCCCCGAACGGTAGCGGCGCGTCGACACGGAGGCTCCTTTCCGAGGGGTGGGTAGCGTAGGCACAAGCACCTGTAATTTCAACTTCATTCTTGACAGGCCGGGAGGCCGGCGAAAGAATAGCGCGTCGCCCGCCGGCCGCCCTCGGCCCGCAAGAGGTTTGAAATGTCCGAGACGGCACCGAGGTTGGCCCACCTGCTTTCCCATTGGGCCGAGCACAACGCCTCCCACCTGGAAACCTATCGGACCTGGGCGGAGAGGGCCCGCGAGGCCGGCCTCGAGGGTTGCGCTCGGGCGTTGGCCGAGGCGGTGGCGGCGGCCGAGGCGGTGGGGGATGCATTGGGGAAGGCCGCGAAGGCCCTTCCCCCGGAATCGTGACCTAGACGGCTTATCCGTAGACCCTCGCCGACCGATACGTCCGGCGATGGGTCGCTTGGCGGAAGGACGAGCCTTTGGAGCTTCGGGGCAATCTCAAGGACTTCAGTCTCCCCGACATCATCCAACTCGTGGGCTTCGGCAGGAAGACCGGAGCGCTGCGGATCTCCTTTGTCGGCGGCGCGGCAGCCCTCTATTTCGAGGAGGGCAACGTGATCCACGCGGAGTACCCGGGCACCCAGGGGGAGCAGGCGGTGTACGCCATGTTCCGGGTTCCCCAGGGGGAGTTCCGCTTCCAGGCGGACGTGGCTCCATCGACCCGGACCATCGCCATGGACCCCACGAACCTGGTGATGGAGGCGGCCCGTCTACTGGACGAGTCGCGCCGGGCCGAGGCGGAAGGTGCGACCCCGGAAGGGGGCGAGGTTCCCAGCGGAGAGTGGCTGGGGGTGGAAGACGTCCATCGGGACCCGACCGACGTCAAGCAGGAGATCCGGGACCTTCTCAACCAGCGCTTCGGGAAGAATGCGAAGCGGCTGCTGCAAGCGGTGGATCAATGCGGAGACTCGGTCGACGACCTCCTGCAACTGGCCGAACGGGTGGAGAAGTACGTCCACGTCTTCATCGACACGCGTGCGTCGACGGCCATCGGCAAGGAAATCCGAACCCTCATCGACGGCTCCTCCTGACCGCGATCTTCCTCGGGCTCGCCCTTCCCGCCCTCGCGGAACCCCTCTCCCTCACCGTGTCCCTCACCAAGGACACCCTCTACACCATCGCCTCCGACTCCCTGGACCGGAAGTACGACGCGGTCCGCCGGACGGTGCTCGCCGACAACCCGGACCTCGTCTCCTTCGACATCCGCCGCAGCGGCGACGACGTCACGGTGGTCTTCGGGCTGCGCCGGGGCGGGGACCGCTACGACTTCCGCCTGTTCGGCAACAAGCACGACTACTACCGCATGTCCATGGGGGTGAGGCTCGAGGAGACCTTCGCCCTGCTGGCGCGGGTCGACCCCAACGTCGAGGCCGGCGGCGTGGTCCGCGACGGTGAGATCCTGCGCCTGACCCTGCGCCCCGCGGTCGGGGCCGGGGGCGGGGCCGGAGCCAGCGCGGAAGCGGCCTCCCCGGACCCGCGGAGCGGCGAGAACCCCGCCGAACCCCGGGGGAAGGCGGCCGCCGCGGACCGGGGAGGAGGCGCTCCCCCGGGCACCGATGGGGAGGTCCCCGCGCCGGGGACGACCGCGATGCCGACCGTCGGCTCGGTCCAGGTCACCGGACCCCGGGAGGGGCGCGCCGGAGTTCCCGAACCGCGCCGCGCCGCTGCGGAGGAAGACGTGGAGACCGCGTACCGGGAGGCACGCCGGGAAGATACCCTGCAAGCCTGGTCGCGGTTCCTCGCACGGCACCCGGACTCGCCTCGGGCCGCCGAGGCCGGAGAGAGGGCGGCGTCCCTGCGGGAGGATGCCGCGTATCGCACGGCGCTGGAGCGGGACGACGCATCGGGCTATCAGGCCTTCCTGGACCACTTCCCGGCCTCTGATCGGGCGCCGGAGATCGAGGCCCGCTTGAGGCTCGCCCAGGAAGCGCGCACCCGGGCGGTGGTGGAGCGCCGCGCCCGGGAGCAGGAGCAGGGCCGTCGGGCCGAGGCCTACGCCCAGGCCAAGAAGCTCGACACGCCGGAGGCCTACCGGATGTTCCTCACGGTCTATCCGGACGCCCCGGAGGCCGCCGATGCCCGCAAGCGCATGAACAGGGCCGAGACCCGCTCTTCCGCGCCGTCGAGCGAAGCGGGGAGCCGCCCGCCGCCCGGGCGCCCGCCGAGTCCGGTCCTGACCGTGCCCCCGGTTCGCAAGGGGCCGACCGTGGACGGGAATGCGGCGGACGCCGCCTGGAAGGAGGCCCCTGCCGTCGCCGTTTCCCTGACCGGCGGAGGAAGGTCGGTCGAGGCCCGGGTGCGGGCCGTCCACGACGGGGTGCGCGTGTACCTGCTCGCCGAATGGCCGGACGGGACCGAGGACACCCTGTACCGCCCCTGGACCTGGGACGACCGGAAGAAGACCTACGTGCAGACCGACCGGGTGGACGACGGCTTCGCGGTGGCCCTGTACCGGAATTCCCCGGACCAGGCGTGCAAGCTCAACGGCGAGGAGCAGGAGGCCGATACCTGGCTGTGGAGGGCCTTCTGGTCCAGCGTGGCCGGCCACGCGGACGACGGCGTCCTGCGCGTGAGCCGGAAGCGCCTGCCCCACGCCAACCCCTACCCGACCGCCTCGGGCTCGGGGCAGGTCTGGATTCGCGAGGAGCCCGACGAGGGCCCGCCCCCGTGGGCCCTCGTCATCCCGGTGGAGTTCCAGGGGGCGGAGGTGGCGAGCTACCGCAAGCAGGCAGCCTCGGGCAGCCGGGGCGACGTGCTCGCCGCAGGACGGTGGACGTCCGGCGGCAGCGGAGGCGGAACCTGGGTGGTGGAGATATCGAGGGCGCTGGACACCGGACACGCCGACGACGTTCCCCTTCGCGCGGGCACCCGCCAGCCTGCGGCGTTCGCCGTGTTCGACCGGAGCGAGAAGGGGCGCCACGTTTCGAGCGAGTTGATCCAACTCGACATACGCGGGAGGTGACCGTGGGAAAGCCAGCTGGAATCCAGATCAAGCGGTGGTTCGGGATGCTGGTCGGCCTGCTGCTCGTGGTCGACCTGGCGGCCCTGGGAGGCAGCTTCGTGATCTCCCAGTCGATCCGGCGCGTGGTCGCGCAGGCGGAGCCGCTCGCGTCGGCAACCGCCGCCATCCGCGCCGAGACCCTCGGGGCCCAGCGCGACCTCTTCCGCTACCTGGCCGAGTTCGTGGACGACACGACGCCCGCCCTTCAGCACCTGGACAACGTCGCCCCCCCCGTGGAGGTGGCCCGGGCCGGGGTGGGGACGGGTCTGCTCGCCAACGACCTCGACGAGATCGAGAAGAGCGTGGAGCGGTACCGCAAGGTCCTGGAACTGATGCCCCGCACCGTCGAGGGCTCCCGGGACTGGTCCCGGCTCCAGGAGTACAGTTCGACGGCCATCGAACTGGGCAACGCGGTCGAGGAGATCTCCACGCGCCTGGCCCAGGCGGCCCAGGAGGAGATCCGGGTCCGAAGCCGGAACGCCAACCGGGCGGCCGCCGCCGCGATGTGGACTTCGGTCGGGGTCTTCGCGCTGAGCATCTTCGCGATCCTCGCGCTGCGGCACTGGTGGAAGCAGTTCCAGGAACTGCTCCTGGGGATGTGAGGTTGTCGCCCGGGAGCTTCGAGACCGTCGTCATCGAGGCCCGCGCCGGACGCTACGAACTGCGGCAGGGGGAGCGGACCCTGCTCGCGGTGCCCAGGCCCGTGTTCGAGGGATACGAAGCCGACTCCGTCTTCCCGCCGGCCTGGCGCGCCCTGCGAGAGGCACACCCGGTGCGCCGCCTCTTCTGGAAGCCGACCGACGCCGAGTTCCTGATGGCCGGCCTCGACACCCATCCCGTTCGAGCGGTGGAGGGCTCGGGTTCCTCCCCGTATCGGGCGTATCTCCGGGGGATCTGGCTCCCGAGCCCTCCGGTGCTGCTGCTCAGCCCCTTCTGGAACCCGGCAGACCCGTGCGATCCCTTCGACGAGGCGGCGCGGCGCCTGAGTCTCGACACCCAGATGGCCTTCGTGGGGATCCTCTCCGGCCTGCGGCCCCCTTCTCGCTGGACCGCAGTGCTCAACGCCACGGACCTGTACCGCGAGGCCCTCGGCGTCTCCCCCGAGGCGACCTCCGGGAGTCCCCCGGAGGTGCGGGAGGGGGCCCTCACCCCTCCCCGCCCGCTGCAGGAAGGGGCTGCCCGGCAGGCCTTGGAGGCGATCGCGCTACACCACGTGGGAGAGATCTTTCCGGTCCTTCGCGCGGGGTGCCTGGCGGGTTTCCATGCGCTGACCCTGGCCGCGGTCCAGGCGGCCCAGGCCCTGCTCGCCGAGTTCGGCGTCGACTCCCAGGAGGGACCCTACCGCCCCCACTGAGGGCTCAGCGGCCCGTGAGGTAGCCGGAGAGGAGCACCGCGAAGGGGGCTCCCTGCCCCGGTCCCAACGCCTCCACCTCCACCGTGAAGGGTCCTGCCAGGGGCGCCGCGGTGCCGAGGCGCACCGAGGTCGACCGGCGTGAATCGAGGACGGCGAGGGCGACGGGGGCACCCCCCGCCCCGTTGACGACCCCCGCGACGGCGCTCTCCTCCGCGAGGACCCGCACCCGGAAGACGGCGTCCGGCCGTGCATCCAGGGAGACGTCCGAGAGGTGGAACACCCGGCCCTCGGGGGGCTGGAAGGGCTGCCGGACCCGGGTCTCCTTGGAGGAGAAGGTCCCGCGGGCCGCGAAGGCGGTGTAGGTCCTGGGATCTGGAGACGCCGTGCCGGCCGGCGGGGGCGGGTTCTCCAGCCAGACCCGCAGCGGCGGCTCGTCGACGATCCTCACCGGGGAGCCGATCTCCACCGAGTCGGGCGCGGGCGGGAGGTTGGTGACCTCCACCGCCAGAGGCTCCGAGCCGTCGAGGGCGACCCGCCCCGTGACCTCCAGGGGACCCCCGAGCCCCTCCACGACCCGGACGTCCTGTACGGCGGGCAGGTTCCCGACCTCCACCCGGCCTTCCACCGGCTGGGTCAGGTACACCGGGGTCGGCTCCGGCCGGCCGGGCTCCCCGATCCGATACTGCTGGGCCGCGACGGGTTGGACGAGGGCCAGGACCGTCAGGGCAAGGACGCTCGCGCGGGCCATGCTCCACCTCCTCCACTCGGGTCTGCGGCCCGGCGCTCCGGTGCGGCAGGACGTCGGCGAGGAGCCCTTGACCGTCCCGATCGGCCGCTGGTAGCTTGGCGTGGTTCCGGGCGCCGCCTGACGGCGCCGTTCTCGCAGGGAGACACCATGGCGCACTGGCAGAACTATCCCACTCGCTATGTGGGCGACGCAAACCCAAACCGTCCCAAGCACCTCCACGACCTGGCGAACGAGCAGGAGAGCTGCGTGATCCACTCCCTCGAGTGGGCCTCCAACGCCGTGCCGTTCTCGACCCGGGAGGAGGCCTATCGCGCCGGCTACAAGCCCTGCATCTTCTGCCTCCCCTACGAGCGCGGCGCCAGTTGAGCCATCCTCGCGCCCCGGGGCTGACTCCCGGACGAGGTGGACCATCGAACGGACGATCCTGAAAGGCCACTTCCTGGTGGCCATGCCCCAGCTCAGCGACCCGAATTTCGCACAGACGGTTGTTCTGCTGTGCGAGCACAGCGGCGACGGGGCCTTGGGACTGGTCGTGAACCGCCCGACCCCGTTCCTCCTGGGCCAGGTCTACGCGGGACAGGACATCGAGGGGGAAGGCGGGGCCGACGCCCCCGTCCACTACGGGGGCCCCGTGCAGCCCGAGATGGGCTTTGTCCTGTACGAGGGTTCCGAGTACGAGGGGTCAACGCCGGTCTTGCAAGGCCTGCGGCTGGGGACGAGCCTGCAGATCCTCCGAGACATCGCGGCCGAGCGAGGACCGGAGCTGTTCTTCTTCTCCCTGGGCTACTCCGGCTGGGGGCCGGAGCAACTGGAACAGGAACTGGCGCGCAACGACTGGCTCGTGGTGCCGGCCGACAGCGACCTCATCTTCCGGGTCCCGCCGGACAAGCGCTGGGAGGAGGCCATCCGCCGGCTCGGCTTCGATCCCTCCATGCTCTCGGGGACCTCCGGCACCGCCTGACCCCCGCTCCCTTCAGTCCACCGAGTGCACCGCAAGTTCCTGACCCGGGCGGATGACGCTGCGGGCGTTCAGGTCGTTCCACGCCATGAGGTCCCGCAGCGGCACTCCGTAGCGCCGGGCGATCCCGATCAGGGTGTCCCCGCTGCGCACGGAGTGGAAGGTGGTCTTCGGCTCCGGGTTCGCCCGCTCCCACTCCTGCAGCGCAGCCAGGAAAGACCCCTCGGAGCCGTCCGGCAGGGCGACGCGGTGGGTGCCGCGGGGAAGGTCGCTGCCCACGATCCAAGGGTTGAGCTCCAGGAAGCGCCGGTAGGAAACCCCTGCGGCCTCGGCCAACGCGCTCACGGGGAGCAGCCTCCGCTCGACCGAGACCTCGAGCTCCGCCGAGTCCACGGGCCGGTACACCCGCGACCCCTCCAGGGTGATCCCGTAGGCTTCCGGGTGCTCCACCACCAGCTTGGCCGCCATGGCCCGAAATACGTAGCGCTCGGTCTCCCGGGGCAGCCGCAGGCCGTAGAAGTCGCGCTGGCCCTGGGACTCCATGGCCTGGGCCACGCGGCTTCGCCCTGCGTTGTAGGCGGCGAGCGCCGCGGACCAGGAACCGAACGCCTCCCGGAGGTCCGAGAGGTGGTCCAGGGCGGCCTCGGTCGCCCTCTCCCAGTCGCGCCGGGAATCCCTCCAGGAGGAGCGGTCGAGCCCGCAGGAGGAACCCGTGCTCGCCATGAACTGCCACGGTCCCGTCGCCCCCGCGGAGCTCACCGCGTCGACCCGCAGGTTGCTCTCGATGAGGGTGACGTACTTGAGGTCCTCCGGGAGGCCCCGGGCCCGGATCGTTTCCTCGATGAGGGGGAAGTAGCGGGGGATCCTCTTGAACCAGAGGGTCGTGCTCACGGGGTTGCCGAGGGTGACCACCAGTTCCAGGTCGAGCCGCTCCAGCACGTCTTCCCGGTCGAGCGGCACGGACTCCCCGCAGAACGTCAGGTTCTCCGGGATGGGCAGGGAGAGCAGGTGACTGATCCACGCGCCGTCCCCGGCGGCGGACGCGGGTTTGGGAACGACCAGGAGCAACCCCACCAGCAGACCGATCCACCTCATCGCCACACCTCCGGAAGTCACCCCTTTCCCATCGGCTTCCCCCTGCCGCGCCTTTACCCGCCGCCCCGGCGGCGCGGAAAAAAAAGGCGGGACCCGTAAGGCCCCGCCCGGCTTTCTCTCGCCCGACCGCTCAGTAGCTTCGCCGCCGGCTGAAGCAGTCCCGGCAGTACACCGGCCGGTCCTGGCTCGGACGGAAAGGCACCTGGGTCTGCTGCCCGCACTCGTCGCAGGTCACGTCGAACAGTTCCCTCTGCGGGCGTGAATCGTACCCGCCCCCGCCCCCGCCGCCCCGGTCGTTCCGGGACGTCTTTCGACGCTGCCGGCACGGCTTGCAGCGCGTGGGCTCGTTGGTGAACCCCTTGGCGGCGTAGAACTCCTGCTCCCCCGCCGTGAACGTGAATTCCTCGCCGCAGTCCACACAGTTAATGCTCTTGTCCTGATACATGGTGCCCGTCCGATCCCTTCTCCTCAAACCGCCTCGATGGACCAATTGGGTCCGGCGGGCCCCACGCCCGACGGCCATCCCCCCTTAAGGGCGGAGACGAACGCGAGTTTACCACAACGCACAACCCAGAAAAGCACTTTCTTTCTTCGGTCCTCGGGACTCTTCGGGCAGGACTCCGGATGCGTCTTCCCGCAACCGCGTTTCAGGACCTCTCGGCGAGAAACAGCTTGTGCACTCCCAGGGGCTGGATCCGCCGGATGCCGAGCAACCGGAAGCCACAGGTGCGAATGGCGTCTTCCACGTCGAGGTCCGTGGAGAATCCGATCCGCTCCATGAGCGGCGAGACGGCGGACTTGGCGGCCCCGTAGAGGCCCCGCTCCCGGGTGTTGCTCACGACGATCGCACGCCCGCCCCGCCGGCAGACCCTGTGCATCTCCGCGCAGAGCCGGCCCGGATCCCCCACCGTGGTGATCACGAAGGGCGCCACGACCACGTCGAACGCCTCGTCCGGGAAGGCGGTGCAGGTCGCGTCCGCACAGTGCAGCTCGACGCGCGTCCCGTTCCCCTCGACGAGGGCCCTCCAGCGGGCGCGGCGCAGCATCTGCCGTGAGATGTCGATGCCCGTCACGTGGCATCCGCAGGGGTAGTGGCGCAGGCCGAGACCCGTCCCCACCCCCATCTCCAGGACCCGCTCACCCGGGCGAACCTCCCGGGCGGCCTCCCGCCGGCCCGGCTCGAGCGCGAGCCCGAACACCCAGTCGTAGACCGGCGCTAGGACACCGTAGAAGCGCTTCGAGTAGTCCTGATCCACGCCTGCCCTCCTCGGGAAATCGGAGCCCGCAGTGTACACCGCGGCCTACGTGCGTCAACAGGGAGCCGTCGCTACACAGGGAGCCGTCGCACACAGTGAGCCGTCGCGGCCCGCCGGGGCGGCACCGCCTCCTCCCTCCTGCGCCTCGGCCGCCTTGAGCCGGGAGAGGGCCACCGGCATAATCGGCGCAATGGACCCGTCGCCGCCCCTGCGAATCCTGGGAGCCCGCCAGAACAACCTGGCGGGCTTCGACCTGGAAATCCCCCACGACCGCCTGGTGGTGCTGACGGGGGTCTCCGGCTCCGGGAAGTCCAGCCTGGCCTTCGACACCGTCTTCGCCGAGGGGCAGTGGCGGTTCCTCGAGTCCCTGCCGAGCTACGCCCGGCTGCTGCTCGAGAAGATGGCCCGGCCGTGCGTGGACGGACTCGAGAACGTGCGCCCGGCGATCGCCCTCGCCCAACACAACGCGGTCCGGGCGGCCCGCAGCACCGTCGGGACCTCCACGGAACTCTACGACCTGTTCCGCCTCCTCTTCTCCGCGGCGGGGGAGGTTCACTGCCCCTCCTGCGGCAGGGAGGCCCGGGCCTGGACGCCCGACACCGCCGCCCGGGCCGCGCTGACCCGGTGGACCGGCGGCCGCATCCAGGTGGAGGTCCCGCTCCCACGGCTCGCCTGGCTCCCTGCCCGGGGTTGGGCGGCGGACCTGGCGGCGAGGGGTTTCGCCCGGGTATGGCTGGGAGAAGTGACCCGCCGATTGGACGAGCCGGGACTGCCGGAAGCCCGACCGGAAGGCGCCCTGGTGGTCGACCGGGTGACGGGGCGGAACGCCAGGCCCGAACGACTCGCGGGGGCGCTGGACGAGGCATTCCGGCTCGGCGACGGAGTCGCCCAGGTCCGGGGCGAGGACGGAGAGGTCCTGCGCTTCGGCACTGCACGGCGCTGCCACGCGTGCGACCGGGACCTGCCCGATCCGCGCCCCGTCCTCTTCAGCTTCAACCACGCGCTCGGGGCCTGCCCGGAATGCACGGGCTTCGGGGCAGTCCTCCGGTGGGACGAGACCAAGGTGGTCCCCGATCCGTGCCGGACGCTCGGCGACGGCGCCGTCGAACCGTGGCAGACGCCGGCAAACCGCTGGTGGCAGGAGGAACTCGAGCGGGTCGCGAAAGAGGAGGAGATCCCCCTGGACGTGCCCTGGAAGGAGCTCGCCCCCGGGGTGCGTGACAAGGTGTGGCACGGGACGGCGCGCCTCGAGGGAATCGACGACTTCTTCGAATACCTCGAGGGCAAGCGGTACAAGATGCACGTCCGGGTCTTCCTGGCCCGCTACCGGACGCCGGCCACGTGCGGCACCTGCGGGGGGGCCCGTCTCCGACCCGAGGCGCTCGGCGTGACCCTCGCGGGGAAGACCATCTCCCAGGTGAACGCGATGAACCTCGGGGAACTCGCCCGCTGGTGCGAGGGACTCGGGTCCGCCGCGGGCGGCAAGGCCCGAGACGTGCTGTGGCGGATCGAGGACAAGCTGGCCACGCTGCTCCGGCTCGGCCTGCACTACCTGACGATGGAGCGGGCTACCCGGACCCTGTCCGGGGGGGAGGCCCAGCGCGCTGCGCTCGCCTTGCAGCTCCAGAACCGGCTGGCCGGGACCCTCTACGTGCTCGACGAGCCAACCGTGGGGCTCCACCCGAGGGACGTCCACGTGCTGGGCGAGGTCCTCGCGGAGCTCACCACCCGCGGGAACACCGCCCTGGTGGTGGAGCACGACCTGTCCCTGGTGCGGCGGGCGCACCACGTGATCGAACTCGGGCCGGGAGGCGGGCACCGGGGCGGCAGGGTGCTCTACGAGGGGCCGCCCGAGGGCATGGCCGTGGCCGGCACTCCAACGGCACGCCATCTCGCCCGCCGCGGGGCGGCCCCCCGAGCAAGCCCCGCGCGCCCCGCCCGGGGCCACCTCGTCCTCGAGGGCTGCCGGCTCCACAACCTCCGGGGAGTCGACGTATCCATCCCCCTCGGCGTGCTCACCTGCGTGACCGGCGTGTCTGGTTCCGGGAAGTCGAGCCTGGTCTCGGGGACCCTGATCCCCGCCCTGATGGGCGCGGCGGACGCCCCGCTGGACCGCATGGACCTCCGGGGCGGACGCGTCTCCCGCATCCAGGAGGTGGACCAGTCCCCGATGGGAAGGACGCCGCGGTCCATCCCCCTCACCTACCTCGGAGCGTACCAGGCGGTGCGAAGCCTCTTCGCCGGGCTTCCCGCGAGCCGCAAGGCGGGGCTGTCCGCCAGGGCCTTCTCCTTCAACGTGCCGGGGGGGCGCTGCGAGACCTGCAAGGGGACGGGCTTCGAGAAGCTCGAGATGCTCTTCTTCGAGGACCTCTACGTTCCCTGCGACACCTGCGGGGGCCGCCGCTTCCGGCCCGAGGTCCTCGCCGTCCGGTACCGCGGGCTCTCCATCCGCGAGGTGCTCGACCTGACGGTGGAGGAGGCCCTCCCGGTGTTCGAGGGCTCGGAGGACGTCTCCAAGGCCCTCCGCGCCTTGGAGGACCTGGGGTTGGGCTACCTCGTCCTCGGCCAGCCCGGCACCACGCTCTCCGGCGGAGAGGCCCAGCGGCTGCGCATCGCCGCCGAACTCCTCGGCCGCAGTCCCCGCGACGGCATGTACGTGCTCGACGAACCCACCACGGGACTCCACCCGGAGGACGTGGACCGCCTGCTGGCCGTGCTCCAGCGGCTCACGGAGGGCGGGAACACCGTGGTCGTGGTGGAACACAACCTGGACCTGGTCTCCCACGCCGACTGGGTCGTCGACCTGGGGCCGGAAGGCGGCGACGGAGGGGGGCAAATCGTGGATGTCGGGACGCCGGAGGACGTCGCCCGGCGCTCCCTCGGCCCCACCGGGCGCTTCCTCAAGCCCTGGCTCCAGGATCGCCTCGCGTGAACGGCCGGCCGGGGCACCCCTCCGGAAGGAAGCCGTGAGACCCTTCCTGCACGTGATCCTTCTGAACCCGGAGATCCCGCCGAACACCGGGAACATCGCCCGGCTGTGCGCCGCGACCCGGAGCGTGCTGCACCTGATCCACCCGCTGGGGTTCCGCCTGGACGACCGGAGCCTGCGCCGGGCGGGCCTGGACTACTGGAACCACGTGGACGTGCACGAGCACGGCTCGCTGTCCGAAGCGCTCGCCTCCACGGGCGGCGGCCCGGCGTTCTACTACTCCGCCCGGGCGCCACGCCCTTACGACCGGGCCCCCTACGCCTCCGGCTCCCGCCTCGTCTTCGGCCCCGAGAGCAAGGGCATCGCCCCCGGGATCCTCCGGGATAACTCCGACGCCTGCTACGGGATCCCCCTATGGGGCGGAGTGCGGAGCCTCAACCTGTCCACGACGGTGGGAATCGTGGTCTACGAAGCGTACCGCCAGCTCGGGGCCTGGGACTCGGGAGACCTCCGTTCGTGAGCGCCTACCGCGTCGGCGCCGGCGGCCGAGCCACCCCCAGGGCCTCGTCCACGATGCGGTCCACCTGGGCCACCGCCTCCTCCAGGACGGCCGCGAAGACGTCGGTGTAGTCGTAGACCCAGCGCGAGTAGTCCTGCCAGTAGACGATGTTCGACACCTGGGCCGTGAACTCCTCCCGGGCGAGGATGCTCCCGCCGCGCCCTACCTCCACGAGGCCGGACAGGGTCGCACTCCGGTGGATCTCGTTGGGGATGTAGAAGTCGCTCTCGTCTCCGGCGATCCGCCCCAAAGCGCCCGGGAACCGCGACCCCGCGAACGCCACCTGGACCCCGCGGTTCCCCTCCCGCATCCCCACCTCCCGGTATCCGGTGTCCAGGGAGCGGAGCGTGACGACGACGTCGACCCCGTCTCCCCCCACGCCGGACTTGTCCCGGCCGTAGGCCTCGAAGCGGGCTGCGGCGCTGTCGTTGAAACGATACCTGCGATAGGTCTCCGTAGGGCCGGAGAAGACGGTGTACGGGTTCGGGATCTCGCTCCCGACCTTCACGCGCACCGCCGCGGCGAAGCGCTCCACCCGGCCCCGAGCGTCCCCGGACGGTCTTGCCGGCAGAGCCGCGCACCCTACCGCCAGCGCGGCCGCGAACAGCGCCAAGATCCACGGTCTCATGGGTCCACCTCCCGGTCCGCCCCCGGTTCGTCCAGCCACCTCAGGAAGTCTATGGCGGCCCCCGGTCCCCGCAAGTT
>CAZGRT010000144.1:0-2608 GCA_964528225.1 uncultured Thermodesulfobacteriota bacterium
GGCGGCGGCCGCAGGCGCTGCCGCCCGGGCAGCCGCCGGCGTGGGCGCGGCCTGCGAGGCTGCGGGGGCGGCCGCAGCGGCGGGCAACGCCCCCGACGGCACTTCCACCTGGTACGCAACGCCGTTCACCGTGACCGTGGCCCGGTTTCCCGAAAGCCCTCCGATCTCCACCTGGTAGGCGTTCCCGTTGATCACGAGGTCGTAGCGGCTCATGGGTGAAGGCTCCTCCCTGGTCGCAGGGTCGTCGTGGTTTCCCGTCTAACCGCGCAACGGCCGTTCATGGCGGCGGGCCCGGCCGGACATGGCGTCCATGCGGCCGGCAAGACGCCAGCCCGGCGTCGGCACCGCGCGCGTCGCGGCCGCTCCCGCCGAACGCTCCCGGTGCGCCGCCAACGCGAACGCGATGGCAGCCGCCACCTCCCCCGAGGGCGCGCCCCGGACGCCGGCCAGGTGGAGTCCCACCGCCACGGCGGCGGCCACTGCACCCCCGTCGTCGCGGGCCGCCGTCGGTGCGGCGGCCGCCGGCGTCACCGCCGGGGCTCGTGCGGCGGCCTTCGGGGGCGGCGCCGCGATCCTGCGGCCGCCCTCGAACCGGGCGATCAGGACCTTGAAGTAGTGCATGTACGTCGACAGCAGGAAGAGGGCGAAGAAGACGACACTCATCCCCACCGCCGCCGTGAGACCGGCGAAGGTCCAGATCGAGCCGTTGGCGGGCACGCGCGCCTCCTAGAGGGGGATGTTCCCGTGCTTGCGCGGGGGGTTGGAGTCCCGCTTGTTCCGACACGCCTCCAGCGCCTGGATGACCCGCAGCCGAGTGTCCTCCGGCAGGATCACCTCGTCCACGTAGCCGAGTTCGGCGGCCTGGTACGGGTTCGCGAAGCGCTCGCTGTACTCCTCGATCTTCTGCAGGCGCGCCGCCTTCGGGTCCTCGGCGCCGTCGATCTCCTTGCGGAATATGATGTCCACCGCCCCCTGGGGTCCCATCACCGCGATCTCGGCCGTGGGGAACGCCAGGTTCACGTCCCCGCGCAGGTGCTTGGAGCTCATGACGCAGTACGCACCCCCGTAGGCCTTTCGCGTGATGACCGTGATCTTCGGCACCGTGGCCTCGGAGTACGCGTAGATGAGCTTGGCCCCGTGCTTGATGATGCCCCGGTACTCCTGGTCCGTGCCGGGCAGGTAGCCGGGTACGTCCTCCAGGGTGACGATGGGCACGTTGAAGGCGTCGCAGAAGCGCACGAAACGGGCCGCCTTCATGGAGGCCTCGCAGTCGAGGCACCCGGCCAGGTACGCAGGCTGGTTGGCCACGATCCCCACGACCATCCCGCCCATCCGCGCAAACCCCACCACGATGTTGGGCGCGTAGTGCTGGTGGACCTCCAGGAAGTCGCCGTGGTCCGCCATGGCGTGGATGATGTCCTTGATGTCGTACCCCTTGTTCGGGTTGTCGGGCACGGTCTCGTTGATCTCGGTGAGCTTGCGGTCGACCGGGTCGTCGCAGGGGATGCTCGGCGGGTCCTCCAGGTTGTTGGAGGGCAGGAACGAGAGCAGTCTCCGGATCTCGCCGAGGCACTCGCGGTCGTTCGCGGCCATGAAGTGGGCCACGCCGGACTTCTGATTGTGGGTGAGGGCGCCGCCGAGGGCGTCCATCGTGACGTCCTCGTTGGTCACCGACTTGATGACCCGCGGCCCGGTGATGAACATGTGGCTCGTCCCGTCCACCATGAACACGAAGTCGGTCAGCGCCGGGCTGTACACCGCGCCGCCGGCGCAGGTTCCGACGATGCCCGAGATCTGCGGGACGACGCCGGAGCTCATCACGTTGCGGTGGAAGATGTTGGCGTACCCCGCCAGGCTCTGCACGCCCTCCTGGATGCGGGCGCCGCCCGAGTCGTTCAGGCCCACGACCGGCGCACCGTTCTTGAGGGCCATGTCCATGATCTTGCAGATCTTGTTCGACATGGTCAGCGACAGGCTGCCGCCGAACACGGTGAAGTCCTGGGCATAGGCGTAGACGGGCCGCCCCTCCACCTTGCCGTAGCCGGTGACGATCCCGTCTCCCAGGAACTTGGTCGCGTCCATGCCGAAGTTCGTGCACTGGTGCGTGACGAACTTGTCCACCTCCACGAAGGTGCCCGGGTCGAAGAAGAACTCGAGCCGCTCCCGCGCGGTGAGCTTGCCCTGCTCGTGGTGCTTGGCGATGCGCTTCTCGCCGCCGCCGGCTTCGGCCTCGCGGTTCTTCTCGGCCAGGAGGTCGAACTTCTGCTTCAGCGTCGACATTCCGATCTCCTCTGTCGTTCGGTTGCCCCGGTCGTGAGGCCCCGCCAGCGGCGGACCCCGGGCGGCTTCACGCGATGGTCACCAGGACCGCGTCCTTCGGGACGCTGTCGCCCTTCTTGAAACGAACCGCCTCCACGACTCCGTCCACGGGAGCCTCGAGGCTGTTCTCCATCTTCATGGCTTCCAGGATCACCACCACGTCGCCGGCCTTCACGGCGTCGCCGGGCTTGACCAGGACGTCCACCACCATTCCGGGCATGGGGGCAGCGACCTGCCCCTTGGCCGTGGAAGCGGCGACAGGCGCCGGGGCGGCTGGGGCGGGCTCGGG
>CAZGRT010000145.1:0-2476 GCA_964528225.1 uncultured Thermodesulfobacteriota bacterium
GTAGTCGAGCCCCCCCCACTTGGCGGCCGACAGCAACTGGCGGATCGTGCGGCTCTTGGCCTGTCCCCGCCACATCACGGGCGTCATGTCGCCCGGCCAGAAGAGCGCCACGGACAGCGCCTTGATGCCGGACTCGGTCACCACCGGGTCGAGCCAGAACGCGCCGTTGAGCTTCGCCTGCTTCTTGATCCCCAGCATCGTCGGCGTGCTCGGCCCGTGGAGGTCGGCGTCGAAGACCCCCACCCGGTGGCCGGCGTTCCGCAGGGCGGTGGCGAGGTTCACCGTCGTGGCCGTCTTGCCCACGCCCCCCTTCCCGGAGAGCACGGCGATCTTGTATTTCACGTGTTTGAGGGCCTCGACGATGGCTCCCTCGCTCCGCAACTGCTCGCGCTGCTTCTCGTGGAACTCGCTCTGGTTGGGGTCCATGCTCGTCTCCTGCGCTCCAGATTCAGGAGAACCGCCGGATGGCGTGTTCTCGTCGTCCGAGTCCGAGGGTTTCGGAGACGGACAGGGCGTGTTCGAAGTCCACCGTCGTGCGCTCCGCGAGCCCGCAGTTCTCCGACTCGAGCAGCGCGAAGGTGGCCGCGTCGAGGGCAACGGGGTCCCGGGAAGCGAGGAATCCGAGGTTGCGGACCACCGGGCCGGCGCTGAAGGGGAATTGCTCCGGCTGCGGGGTCACGTCCCAGAGGTAGTTGACGTAGAGGGCGCGCTCGTTCACGGCGCGCCGCACGGCGCGGTGGGCCTCGAGGGCGCGGCGCTGCACCCCCTGGAGCGCCTCCCGGTCGGGGCGGTGCCCGTTGAAGGGGTAGGGGTCCACGCCGGCCAGCACCCGGGTCCGCTCCCGGCCCACCAGGCACTCGAACCCACCGTTCCACAACGCTCCGCTCAGCCCGAACAGCGGGTGGAGCGTGACGTGCGACAACACCCACAGCGCGTCCGCGCGGCAGACCGCGGTGCCCACCTCCGCACCGCCGAGTTCGGAGTCCGGCAGACCCACCGGGAAGAGGTCGCCCTCGTCGCCGCTGTATCCGCCGTTGATCGCGAAGTTCCCCGCGAGGGTGTCCGTCGCGTACCCGTTGGTCCGAGCGACCTCCAGAAACGACTGCCCCTTGGCGCCGCCCCAGTAGTCGACCAGCTTGAGGCCGTCGCAACGCGTCGGTCGCTTGCCCGTCGCCGACTCGGCCAGCACCGCCGCCGGCCGGAGGAAACCGGGGCGCAGCCCGTACCCGTAGCCGTCCTCGGCCGCGTTGATCTTCAGCGCGACCCGCATCCCCTCCTCGAGACCCTCGGCGGCGGCGACCTCGTCGAGAAGCCGCCTCACCTTCTGGGGCACCGAGTTGTCGACGGCCATCCCTTCCGCGTCGACCCAGACCACGTCGGCCATGCCGAGATCCTTTCCCACTGCAGCGAGCTCGAAAGAGGAGGGCGGGAGGCCCGAGTCGGCCTCCCGCCCCCGAGGGAGGACTAGCCCGGCTTCACGCCCTTGAAGGGGTCCCACTTCTTCCACTCGTTCCAGACCCAGTCCTTGCTGTACTCGGACCGCCGGAACGGCATGACCTCGGTGGCGAGGTCGTGCTTGTAGAAGACGTCGCGGAGCCGGATGGTGGTGGGCTTGTGGTTCTCCACCCCGCCCTTCCGGATCTGCCACTTCATCGCGTTCTCGGGGGTCAGCACCGGCTCGTAGTTGATGAGCTTGTACTGGCGGGTCCCGAGGCCGATCTTCTCGCCGGCCGCCTGGGTGATGCGGGGGCTGAAGCCGTTGACGATGCGGAACTTGTCTTCGCCCTGCTTCCCGCCCTTCTCGTCGAGGACGGAGCCGGGGCTCACCGGAGCCTGGTCGATGAGGTCGAGGGTCGCCTCCTCGACGGCGATCAGGTCCTTGCCGGCGACGATCCCCACGTCCGGGCAGACGGCCTTGTTGGCCCAGGGGAAGCAGTCGCACTCCGGCACGATGTCGATGGCGCAGTTGATGAAGCCCACCTTGCCCTTGTCGAAGCACTTCAGCGCCCCCAGGGCGGCGTCGGCGTGGGCGATCATCGCGTTCGGGAAGTAGTTCTCCTCGAAGGTGATGCCCGTCATGCCCGAGAAGATGCAGGTCACCTGGCAGGAGTAGCAGAGCCGGCACCGCTCCGGCCACCACTCCTTGCCGTGCTCGGTCACCCGGTGGGCCTGGCGCGGACAGGAGTCGTCGCACATCTGGTGGAACTTGCACGCCTTGCCCGGGCACCCGTCGGTGAACTTCGGCCACCCGATGGCGTCGTGGGGGTCGCCCCAGTGGGCCAGATGGGTGATGTACTTGCCGCGCTTGGACTGGCAGCCGATGCCGAGCTGCTTCAGGACGCCGCCGTACATGGTGATGGCGTGACCGCGGGCGTGGCCGATCACGATCATCGCGTCGGCCTCGGCGATGGCGCGGCCGATGTAGGTCTCCTTGAGGATGTTCCCCTCTGGGATCTCGACGCGGTAGTCGTCCTCG
>CAZGRT010000146.1:0-3667 GCA_964528225.1 uncultured Thermodesulfobacteriota bacterium
CCCACCAGGCCCAGGCTCGCCACGGACAGCCCCATCACGGCGCCGCCGGAGAAGGCCATGTACAGGGCCTTGCCCATCCCCGACTCGCGGGCGGCCTCGGAAGTGCGGACGTTGGCGCGGGTGGCGGCCTTCATGCCGAAGAAGCCGGCGAGCATGGAGCAGCCCGCCCCGCCGAGGAAGGCCCACGCCGTCATCGGGGAGATCTTCCAGAAGAGCAGCAGGAAGACGACCGCGATGAAGATCACGAGGATCTTGTACTCGCTCTTCAGGAACACCATGGCGCCTTCGTGGATGGCATCGGCGATCTCCTGCATACGCTCGTTGCCCGCCGGGTTGTTCTTGATCCACGAGTACACCAGGGCCGCGACGATCAGCCCGAGCACCCCTACAAGCGGTGCGTAGACGGTCCAACTCATCAGGTTTTCCATGTGCACCTCCCTTTCCTCTCCCGTTCAGGTTTGGTGAAACCGATTCATGGCCGCTACCGGCCCCTCGAAAAGCACGGCCTCCGCCGCGTCCCCGGCCCGCTCGACGATCGCGGGCAGCAACTCGGCCTCTTCCGGCAGGAACCGCGACAGGACGTACTCAGCACCCGGGATCCCTTCCGGCGGGCGGCCGACGCCGACCTTCAGGCGCGGGAACTCGCCGGTGCCCAGGCTCTCCACCACCGACCGGATTCCGTTGTGCCCGCCGGCCCCGCCCCGCAGCCGCACCCGCAGCACGCCGAAGGGGAGGTCCAGATCGTCGTGCACCACGAGCAACCGGTCCAGCGGCAGCCCAGTCCGACCCACCAGGGCCGCCACCGAGTCCCCGCTGCAGTTCATGAAGCCCTGGGGCTTCGCCAGCGCCACGGCCACGCCCCGGGGCCGGGCTTCGGTCAGGAGGCTTCCGAGTTCCTCCCGCCAGGCGGCCACCCCCCATCGGGACGCCAGCCGGTCCGCCACCTCGAACCCGACGTTGTGCCGCGTTCCCTCGTACCGGCTCCCCGGATTGCCGAGACCCACCAGGAGGCGGTCCGGCACGGGCCGGGCCACGGAAGCCTACTCCTCGGCTTCGGCGCCCTCTTCGGCCTCGCCCTCCTCGGCGCCCTTGGCCTCCTCGGCACCGGACGGGGCGATCACGGCGCACACCGCGAGCTTCGGGCTCGTGAGCACCCGCACGCCCTCCGGGGCCGTCAGGTCTCCCACGTGGATCGAGTGGCCCGGCATCAGCTTCGTCACGTCCACCAGGATGGACTCGGGCAGATCGTCCGGCAGGCACACCACCGCGATCTCCCGCCGCGCGATCTGGAGGATGCCGCCGAGCTTCACGCCAGCCGCCGTCCCCTGGATGTGGACCGGCACCGTAGCGTGGATGAGCCGGTCGGCCTCGATCTTGTAGAAGTCCGCGTGCACGAACACGCGCTTCAGGGGATGGACCTGGAGCTCCTTGACGATCACCCGCGCACCGTCGATGCGATCGTCGGAGGACTTGAGGCGCAGGAACACGTTTCGCGCCGCCGGGGTGGAGAGCGCCTTCGCCAGATCCTGCTCCCGGAACGTCACCATGACCGGCTCCTGGGCCGGGCCGTACACGACACCCGGGGTCTTCCCGGCAGCCCGGCACTTGCGGGCCGCCCCCTTTCCGACGGTCGTCTTCGACTCGACCGCGAAGTCCACTTCGGTATGCATGAGGTTCTCTTCCTTTCTCCGATTTACGTTTGGAAACGGTCCCGCCCCCGCGTCAGACGAAAAGGGAACTCACGGAACCGCACTCGGTGATGCGCCGGATCGCCTCGGCCAGCAGGGGAGCGACGGTCAGGACCCGGATCTTGCCGCTCGCCCGCGCTTCGGGGCTGAGGGGAATGGTATCGGTGGTGATGAGCTCCTCCAGCGGCGACTCCACGATCCGCTCCACGGCGGGGCCCGAGAGCACGGCGTGCGTGCAGGCCGCGTACACCGTCCGGGCGCCGTTGGCCTTGAGCGCACGCGCTGCGTTCGCCAGGGTTCCCGCCGTGTCCACCATGTCGTCCAGGAGGATCGCGTCGGCGTCCTCGACGTCGCCGATGATGTGCATCACCTCGCTGACGTTGGCCTTCTCGCGGCGCTTGTCGATGATGGCGAGGCTCGCGTCCAAGCGCTTCGCGAAAGCCCGGGCGCGTTCCACGCCGCCCGCGTCGGGGCTGACCACCACCAGGTGGTCGCCGTCGAAACGCTTGCGCACGTCCTCCAGGAGCACCGGCGTGGCAAACAGGTTGTCCACGGGGATGTTGAAGAACCCCTGGATCTGGCCGGCGTGGAGGTCCACGGTGAGCACGCGGTCGGCCCCCGCCACCGTGAGCAGGTCGGCGACCAGCTTCGAGGTGATCGGCACCCGGGGATGGACCTTGCGGTCCTGCCGCGCGTAGCCGTAGTAGGGGATGACCGCCGAGATGGAACTGGCGCTCGCTCGCTTGAGCGCGTCCATCATCACCAGCAGTTCCATCAGGTGATGGTTCACGGGCGGACACGTCGGCTGGACCACGAAGACGTCCCACCCGCGGACGCTCTCCTCGATCTCGACAGCGATCTCGCCGTCGGCAAACGACTTGCACACCGCTCGCCCGAGGGGGAGACCCAGTTGACGACCGATGGACTCGGCCAGCGGGCGGTTCGCGTTGCCCGTGAAGATGCGGACGTTGTGCATCGTCTCGAACTCAGGGAGCACAGCGCCCGGTCGAAAAACCGGGCTTGGCTGGGGCGGGAGGATTCGAACCTCCGATTGCCGGAATCAAAATCCGGTGACTTACCGCTTGTCTACGCCCCAGTCCGAACGTCCGTCGAGAAAGGGGAACGCGTCCGGAGGCAAGGTGCGCACTACGTCTACCCGCCAACTCGCTGCCTCCGTGCGGCTCCGCACCGAAGAAGCAGCACGTCGGGCGGCAAGCTCGTCCGGGAAGAGGCCGAAGACGGCCGACCCCGACCCCGACATCAGGCTCCCCGGTGCCCCGGCCTCCCGAAGCGCGGCCAGAGCCTGGCGGATCGCCGGGGCAAGCGCCTGGGCCGCATCCGCCAGATCGTTGCGGAGAGCCGCCGTAAAACCCCGGAAATTGAACTGCGCAATGGTATGAGGGCGCCCCGGGGTTGTCAACCCCAGACTCACCCAGCGGGAAAAGACCTCCCGGGTGGAGAGAAAGGTCCCCGGGTGAACCAGGACCAGCCACAGGGGTGCGAACTCCGGCGCGGGGGTCACCACCTCTCCGATGCCCTCCACCCACGCCGCCGTCCGAACGAAGAAGAAGGGCACGTCGGCCCCCACCCGGAAGGCGGCCCGCTCGCGAGCCGGCCCCGACAGCTCGCAGCCGAAGAGGCGCTCGAGACCGAGGATCGTCACCGCGGCGTCGGAAGACCCCCCGCCGAGGCCGGCTCCCGAAGGAATCGCCTTGCGAACCGAGATGCGCGCGCCGCCCAGCACGCCCGTCTCCGCGAAGTAGAAGCGCGCAGCACGGGCGCAGAGGTTCTCCTCACCGGACGGAACCCCGGGGTCGCCCTCGCACGCCACCTCCACGCGCCCCGCCTCCGGCAACCGCTCGATGCGGAGCCGGTCGAAGAGGCTCACGGGGGCCAGGAACATCCGCAGGTCGTGATACCCGTCGGGCCGCCGTCCGCGGACAGACAGGAACAGGTTCACCTTCGCGGGAGCGAGCAGT
>CAZGRT010000147.1:0-2823 GCA_964528225.1 uncultured Thermodesulfobacteriota bacterium
CAGTCCACGTCGGCGAGGCGGGGCAGGTCGTCGTCGAAGTTGCCCGCCGTCACCAGGGCCGCGCGGTCGCGGTGGCCGAAGGCCGCCGGGCGCGCCGCCAGGGCCTTCTCGATCCCGTCCCGGGCCAGCCGGTTTCGGACCAGGGGGGAGGAGAGGTCGAGGCCCCGGGCCCGCTCCCGTTCGTCGGGCTCGCGGGGGACGATGTCGAGCAGGAGCACGGGGAGCCCGGCGTTGGCCAGGTGCGCGGCGATGGCGCTCCCCATGACCCCCGCTCCCAGGACGGCTGTCTTCCGAATGGCCATGCGATCTGTCTCCTTTCCCGAAGGGCGCAGACTGCGCGGACCCGTCGGGGCCCGCGGGCGTTCAAGCTCCGGTGCGGCCCGGGTGCCGGGCGGCGAGGCCGCCGAGCAGGGCCTCCACGAGCGGCGCCGCCTTGGGCACCAGGGGGCCCCGGTCGGACCGCAGGAGCCACGAGGACACGGTCTCGTCGACGGCGCCGAAGACGACCCGGCGCATGACGCGGGTGCCGAGGTCGGCCCGGATGGCGCCGCCCGCCTTGCCCTCCTCGAGCACGGCCTCGATGCGCCGGGCGTACTCGGACAGCGGGCCCGCGATGGCGGCCCGGATCGACGGCTCCGGCTGCCGCAGCTGGAATTGCAGGAACGACGCGAGGTCCGGGTCCTCCTCCATGAGCCCCAGGTGGACCTCCACGAGGCGCCGGAGCTTGTCCACGGGCGCCGCGGCCCCGGCCACCTCGCGGTCCAGGCGCTCGAGCATCCGGCCGAGCACGTGCCGGAACGCGCTCACCAGGAGGTCTTCCTTGCCTTGGAAGTACAGGTAGAGCGTGCCGTCGGCCACCCCGGCCTCCCGGGCCACCTGGGCGACGGTGCAGTTGTGGTACCCGTGGCGGCTAAACGCGCGCACCGCGGCGTCCAGGATGCCCTGCTGGCGCTCCGCCTTGCGCTCGAGCGAGCGGCTCATTCGCGCCCCGCGTACAGGGCCTCGAGACGGTCCTTGTAGCGTTCGGTCACCTTGCGCCGCCGGATCTTCATGGTGGGGGTGACCTCGCCCTGGTCCATGGAGAACTCGTGGTCGAGGAGGACGAACTTCTTGACGCTCTCGTAGGGCGCCAGTTCCGCCTTGTGCTGGGTCTCCTCGACGAGACGGCCGTAGTAGTCGAGGATCTGGGGGTCGGCCACGAGCTCCGACACCGTCGTCCCGGGGATCTTCTTCCACTCGGCGTAGCGGCGCAGCCAGTCCGCGTCCGGGACGATCAGCGCCGTGACGAAGGGCTTGCGGTCTCCGTAGAGCATGGCGTCGGCGATGTACTTGCTCAGCTTCAGGACGTTCTCCACCTTCTGGGGGGCCACGTTCTTGCCGCCCGCCGTGACGAGGATGTCCTTCTTGCGGTCCGTGATCCGCAGGAACCCGTCCGCGTCGATCTCCCCGATGTCGCCGGTGCGGAAGAACCCGTCCTCCGTGAAGGCCTCGGCCGTGGCCGCCTCGTTGCCGTAGTAGCCCGGAAAGACGCTCGGCCCCTTCGCCAGGATCTCCCCGTCGTCGGCGATCCGCACCTCGATGTTGGACAGGGGCGGGCCCACGGTGCCGACCCGGTTGCGGGTGGGGGTGTTGACCGCGATCACCGGCGAGGTCTCGGTCAGGCCGTAGCCCTCGTAGATCTGCACGCCGATGGCGTTGAAGAACTTCGCGAGCTCGGGGGCGAGCGGGGCCCCGCCCGAGATGAAGAAGCGCAGCCGGCCGCCCACCTTGTGGCGCACCTTGGCGTACACGAGCCGGTCGGCCAACGCCCGCTGCAGCCGAAGCCCCAGCGGCAGGGCCTGCCCCGCCGTCTGCAGGTCGCCGACCCGGCGGGCCACCCCCAGGGCCCAGAAGGTGAGCGCGCGGATGGGCCCCGGCGCCTCCACGGCCTTGGCCTGGATGCCCGCGTAGACCTTCTCGAAGATCCGGGGCACGCTCACCGCCACGGTGGGCCGGACCTCTCCGAGGTTCTGGGCCACGGTGGTGATGTTCTCGGCGTACGCGATGACCGTCCCGCAGGAGAGCATCAGGTAGTAGCCGGCCATTCGCTCCAGGATGTGCGCGAGCGGAAGGTGGGCGAGGCACACGTCGTCGGGGCCGAGCCGGAACTCCTCCAGGCTCGCGTCCACGTTGGCGAGGATGTTGCGGTGGGTGAGCATGACCCCCTTGGGTTCACCGGTGGTGCCCGAGGTGAAGATGAGGGTCGCGAGGTCGTCCTCCTTCGGAGCAGCCAGGCGCTGTTCCAGAAGGGCCGGGTCCTGCGCGTCGCCCTCCCGGGCGAAGGCGTCGAGGGTGAGCGCCCGGGGATCCGCGGCGCCGGCGAGCCCCTCCGCGTCGAAGGCGACCAGGAGCTCCAGGCTCTCCACCCGGTCGAGCAGCGGCAGGGCCTTTTCCAGCTGCTCGGCGTCGGAGGCGAAGATCGCCCGGGCGCCGCTGCGGTCGAGCAGCGAGCGGATCTCCTTGCCGGTGAGGGTGGGGTAGATGGGCACGCTGACGCAGCCGGCGGTGAGGATGGCCGTGTCCGCCACGGCCCATTCGAAGCGGGTGTGGCTGAGGATGGCCACGCGGTCTCCCGTTTGGAGGCCGCGTCCGATCAGGGCACGGCCGACCCGGCTCGCGAGGCCGTAGAACTCGCCCCAGGCGACCTCCCGGTAGGTCCCCTGGCGCTTCACCATCATGCAGGGACGGTCCTTCCAGCGATCGTGACGGCTGCGTATCATACGAGCGATGGTCATGGGCCCCTCCTGAATGAGTGCTCATTCGGGTGGAGGGTAGAGGGCGCGA